>NZ_QCZG01000008.1 GCF_003097615.1 Pueribacillus theae | reverse complement strand
TTTCAAGCTGTCCGGATCAACTGGAAATTCTTCTAAATGTGAGCTCTAAAGATATTATACGAGGAGGTTTATGATGAAAAAGTATATGTCTTTCCGTTGGTTCACTAGTTTTATATTAGTCTTAGGGTTGAGTTTAGTGATTGTAGGATGTGGATCAAATGGCAGTGAAAATGCGGAAAAAAAATCTGGGAATAATGGTAAAGTTGCAAATGGCGATCCCATTGATCTTAAGTTAGCAACAAATAATACACAAACTTCTTGGTATCAGTTTTCCAGTGCACTCGCGGAAGTTTTGAAAAAGACTTCGCCACCAATTAATCTAGAGGTATTACCTATCGCAGGTGGTACAGGGAATGTAGAACTGATTGATCAAGGTGAAGCAGATTTTGCATTAGTGCATAATGTTGCAAGTAAATGGGCTTATGAAGGTACTGTTGCTTTTGACAAAAAGTATGAGAATCTTCGGGGTCTAGTAGGTGGGATAAATGACTACTATGTCGGCATTATAGCGAGAACCGATTTTTTGAAAAAAAATAATATTGATTCTCTTGCAGATATTAAAGAAAAGAAAATTCCTGTTCGTGTAATTACGAATCCTGTAGGAACATTAGCAGAATACAGCACTAGGCTTACACTAGAAGCTTATGGATTAGATTACGATATGATAAAAGACTTTGGTGGTTCTGTTGAACTTACTTCAAATGATGTCATTAAGTCTTCTTTTCAAAATGGACAAGCAGATATTCACATTTTAGTCATGACTAAAGCACATCCCGTAATTACTGAATTGGCTTTGTCAACAGATATCACTGTTATGGCAATGGAAGACGATATTATGACATCGCTGCAAGAATATGGCTTTGAAAATGATACTTATCCATCAGGTCAATTTAAAGGACAAGATTATGACGTTAATACTGTCGGATTTGTTGCTTCTTATATAACAGATAAAGATATGGATGAAGAAGTAGCTTACACGATTACGAAAGCAATTAATGAAAATAAAGAAGCTTTGGTTCAGGGCCACAGCTCTGTAAAAGATTTTGACCCAAGCAAGGCTGCCGATGAGAATTTAACAGGTGTTCCGCTTCATCCAGGTGCACAACGTTATTATGAGGAAGTTGGTGTTCTTAAAAAATAACCAAGAAATATGGCATTAGGTCCTAGGAAAGTTTTAATATCGTTTAATCTAGGTACCTATTTTGGCTTAATGGCTCTGGAAGGCTGATATGAAGAAGGAGGCCCTGTATGAAAAAATATTTGAAATTAGTTTCTGTCATTGCAATTGTTTGGTCACTGTTTCAGTTATATCAAGCTGGCGTAGCTCCTATGGCAGCCCAGATTCAAAGAGCGCTTCATGTAGCTTTTGCTCTTGGGTTAACCTTTGCACTTGTTAGAGTTGGTAAAAACTCAAAAAATCTATTTTTAAGAAACTTTGACTATCTTTTAGTCATCCTATCTTTGGCTACTGGGGCTTATGTTTATTTTCAAGCAGAACGGTTAGTCTCTAGAATTCAATTTGTCAGTGAACTTACTGTTTTAGATTATACGGTATGTATTTTAGTCGTTCTTTTGCTTTTGGAAGCTTCTCGTCGAACAATCGGTAAAACGATGACAATCTTAGCAGTTTTTT
This sequence comes from Pueribacillus theae, assembly GCF_003097615.1. Taxonomy (NCBI): domain Bacteria; kingdom Bacillati; phylum Bacillota; class Bacilli; order Caryophanales; family Bacillaceae; genus Pueribacillus; species Pueribacillus theae. The sequence goes on along the minus strand of NZ_QCZG01000008.1, from coordinate 106,253 downwards.
TCATGATTTATGCATTTGCGGGTCCATATTTTCCAGGACTTCTAGGTCATGATGGGTTAAGTGTAAAACGAATGGTAGAAGCAATGTACTTTTCATTAGACGGTATACTAGGAGTTCCTATTGGTGTATCAACGGATTATGTGTTTTATTTTGTTTTATTTTCTGCATTCTTAGAACTTTCCGGAGGTGGACAACTCTTTATTGATCTTGCTTTAAAAGCAACTAAGAGATCAAAAGGAGGGCCTGCAAAAGCAGCTATTCTTGCTAGTGGTGGAATGGGAACAATTAGTGGCAGCGCTGTAGCAAATGTTGCTAGTACTGGTATCTTTACTATTCCATTAATGAAAAAAGCAGGGTTCACCCCCAAATTCGCCGCTTCTGTTGAAGCATTAGCATCGACTGGAGGACAAATTCTTCCACCTATTATGGGGGCTGCTGCCTTTTTGATGGCAGATACATTAGGTATCCCATATACGGAAGTTGCATTAGCGGCCCTGATTCCAGCTGTTATTTATTACATTATGTTATATGTAACAGTTCATCTTAGAGCAGGAAAAATTGGTATGAAGGCAGCAAGTAAGAACTCTTCTTCAAACGATGAGAAGGTTTCTAACGAGAAAGAGAAAATCTTAGATAAAATACATCTGCTTTTGCCGCTGCTACTTTTAATTACACTTATTTTTATGGGTAAAACATTGAGTTTAGCAGCATTCTGGTCGATTGTTGCTGTCGTTGTAATTAGCTATTTTCGAAAATCCACAAGAATGGGGATTACTAAAGTTTTAGACGCCTTAATTAGTGGAGCAAAGCAAGCAATTCAAGTTGCTATTCCATGTGCGGTAGCAGGTATTATAGTAGGTGTGATTACTCATTCAAGTTTAGGTCTTAAGTTTAGTAGCTTAATTATTCAGTGGTCTTTCGGTGTAACGATTTTATCGGTGGCATTAGTAAGTATTGGATGTATTATACTAGGCATGGGAATGCCGACAACTTCTGCTTATATTATGGCAGCGGTATTATTAGCACCATCATTACAACAATTAGGCTTTGAACCTCTTGCTAGTCATATGTTTATTCTTTATTTTGCATGTTTTTCAATGATTACACCTCCTGTTGCATTGGCATCTTATAGTGCTGCAAGTATTGCTCAAAGTGATACGAATCAAACAGGGTATTACGCTTTCTATTTATCAATACCAGCATTTTTGGTCGCATTTTCATTTGTTTTTAATCCGCCTCTTCTACTAGTTGGCAATACGCTTCAAATTGTAATCTCATCGGTTACTACTTTATTAGGAGTTATTGCATTATCTAGTGCCCTTATTGGCTATTTATTGTATTCCGTTAATTGGCTTCTTCGAGTTGCGTTAGGAATAGCAGCTATATGTTTAATTGTACCGAATGTTTTTGTTAGCCTTATCGGTTTAGTAATCTTTGTAACAATTCTTGTCATCCAAGCTGCCCGAAAGAAAAACGAATCAAAAAATATTCCGGATAAAGAATCATTAGAGTACTCTAGTTAAGAGGTGTTTATTTTTGAAAATTACAGGTGCACAAGCTGTAATAAAATGTTTAGAAATTGAAGGAGTTAATCAAATATTTGGTGTGCCAGGTGAACAAATTTTAGATTTAGTAGATGCAATCTACGATTCTTCAAAGTTAAACTTTATTTCGGCAAGGCATGAAGGGGGAGCCTCTTTTATGGCTGAAGCTTACGGTAAGACAGTCGGTAAACCGGCTGTCTGCATTGGCACTGCAGGAGTTGGCGCTTCTCAATTAACGATTGGTGTTCATACAGCTCAGCAAGATTCTACTCCCATGCTTGTCATTATCGGACAAGTAAATAGTAAATTCAAAGGGAGAGAGGCTTGGCAAGAAGTAGACATAGCTGCTTTCTTTTCCCACATTGCAAAATATTCTGTGGAAGTTAATGAAGTTTCTCGCATCCCAGAAATCATTCATTTGGCAGTAACCATAGCAAAAACAGGAAGACCAGGTCCGGTAGTAGTATCGATACCTGAGAATTTATTAGGTGAAAAAGCAAAATTTCATTATTCCACACCAGTGAGTGTACGGAGACCAGGATTGGTTGAAAACGATGCTTCTAACATCATTCAAAATTTAAATCTGTGTAAAAAACCTGTCATTTTAGCCGGGGGAGGAATAACCTTATCAGATAGTAAGGAGGAGCTTATAAAGTTTTCTGAGTTAACTGGCATTCCGGTTATGTCGGCGTTTAGGAGACACGACGTTTTTCCCAATGACCATCCGAATTATTTAGGAAATACTGGCTTAGGGACTTTCCCTGAAATTCTTGAAACCCTTAGAGAGTCAGATCTCATTTTGGCAATCGGGACAAGGCTCTCTGATATAACGACACAGAAATACTCTTTCCCTACGAAAGAGCAAAAAGTAATTCATATTGATATTGATAATAATAGTTTAATGAACCAGCCGTTTTCCGCAAATCTATCCATTCAAGCGGATGCAAAGAAAGCATTGCAACTTTTAACGAGCGTGTTGACTGATTTGAATCATCAAACGGAAATTTCTGAATGGGTAAATCATTGTAAACGAAGGTATAAAACCGCGTTATTAGAAAGAAAAAAACAACGTAGTAAACAGATAAGTGGTATTTTTTCAATGGAAGAATTAATTGATGATATGCATACTATTTTACCGGATAATGCGATATTAACATCTGATGCAGGAACCTTTTATACATGGTTTTCAAATTACTTTATATTTAAAGAAAACCAAAAGTATTTGGGTCCTACATCGGGAACGATGGGATATGGGTTGCCATCTGGAATCGCTGCTAAAATGATTTATCCTGATCGCCCCGTGGTTACGTTATCAGGGGACGGTGGCTTTATGATGACCCTTCAGGAATTTGAAACAGCTGTGCGCTATAATATTCCTGTTATATCGTTTATTTTCAATAATAACTCTTATGGTGCAATTCGTTTGCATCAGGAGAAAAAATTCCCGAAACGGGTAATTGGATCTGATTTGGGTAATCCAGATTTTGATAAATTAGGAATAATATTTGGTGGGCACGGTTATAAAGTCAAAGATAACCAAGATTTCAGAGACATTCTAAAAAAGTCATTAGCGAATAAAAAACCTACCATTATAGAAATTCCATTAGATCTTCAAACCATTTCAGCATCTAAAACATTGCAAGAATTCGAATAAAAAATGGAGGCCTGAGGGAGAAATGAGTATAAAATCATTACGATCCTGGTTACGACTGTTAAATGAGAATAAGGAATTGGCAGTGGTTGATAAAGAGGTATCAACTAAATTCGAAATGGCAGGATATACTAAATTATACGATGGAGAAAAGCCTGTTTTCTTTCCAAAAATTGAAGGTTATGACGGCTGTGCAGTTGCTGGAATTGCAAGCACTCGGGAACAATTTGCGAAAGCCATTGGATGTGATAAACACGAAATGACGGATCGATTTCTTGACGCAATGGATCATCCATTACCACCTAAACAACTGTCTAGTGAAGAGGCGCCAGTACATCAAAACGTCATTAAGAATGACATTGATCTGTTGAAAATGTTCCCAATTCCTATCCATCAGGAGAAAGATTCAGGTCACTATATTTCGGCAGGTTTGGCAATCGTACGCGATCCGGAAACTGGAAGTCAAAATGTTTCTATTCATCGATTGCAAGTGTCAGGTAAAAACAAGTTAGGCGCATTAATTTTACCAAGACACACCTATAATTTTTTTAAAAAAATGGAAGAGATAGGAAAACCGTTAGAAATCGCGATCGTTATCGGTGTCGATCCGATTCTAATGTTGTCTTCTCAAGCGATTGCTCCACTTGGGCAAGATGAAATAGAAATTGCTGGTGCACTAAAAAAATCTCCAATTCCAGTAGTCCCTTGTAAAACGGTAGACATTGATGTGCCCGCTTTTGCAGAAATTGTGTTGGAAGGTCGTATCCTACCGAAGGTTAGGGAACCAGAGGGACCATTTGGTGAGTTTCCAGCTTACTATGGACCAAAAAGCGATAAGGAAGTCATTGAAATCCATTGTGTTACCCACCGTGACAATCCGATCTATCAAACATGCTTAGCTGGATCAGATGAAAATTTACTTTTGGGTGCGATTCCGCGAGAAGCTAGCCTATTGCGATCATTGAAAAACACAAGCCCAGGTGTAAGCAAAGTTTATTTAACAAATGGTGGGAAAGGACGCTTTCACTTGGTTGTCTCGATGAAAAAGAGAAATGAAGGCGAAGCAAAAAATGTAATATTGGCTGCATTTGCTGGTCATTATGATATAAAACAAGTGATTGTCGTTGATGAAGAAATTGATATTTTTGATATGGATCAAGTAGAATGGTGTGTTGCTACGCGTTTTCAAGCTGAACGTGATTTAGTTGTTATAAATCATGCATTAGGTTCCAAACTTGATCCATCAACCGATAATGGTGTAAGTTCTAAACTTGGATTTGATTGTACTATACCTCTAAAAGCTGATCCATTCGAATATGAAGTAACACGCATTCCTGGAATAGAAAATTATTCAAAAGATAGGATAGAAAATACACTTCCAAAAAAATTAAGTGAAGCTTATTTAAATAATGATTAGATCAAACATAAGTTCTTGGAGGGATTAGTTTGAAAATTGTAGTAGGGATATCAGGGGCAACGGGATCAATTTATGGGATTCGTTTATTGGAAGCACTTAAGGAATGTGGGGTTGAGACCCATTTAATTATAAGTTCATGGGCCGAAAAAACAATCAAGATCGAGACTTCTTATACTGTTGACTCTGTGAAGTCCCTTGCTACACATGTTTACTCATCGAATAACCAAGCTGCAATTATTTCAAGTGGCTCGTTTCGTACAGATGGGATGATTATTGCCCCATGCAGTATGAAATCCTTAGCTTCAATTAGTTATGGCTTGGCAGATAACTTGTTGTCTAGAGCAGCCGACGTCATTATAAAAGAAAAGCGAAAATTGGTTCTAGTCCCTCGGGAAGCCCCTTTAAGTGAAATACATCTTGAAAATATGCTTCGCTTAGCTAGAATGGGGTGTACTATACTACCCCCAATGCCAGCATTCTATAATAACCCAAAAACAATTAGGGATATCGTAGATCATACAATTGCACGGGTGATGGACCAATTTTCTATCGAAAATAATTTAACGAATCGATGGTTGCAAAAACCAAAATCATTAAAAAATTAAAGGGAAAAATGGCAGTTGATACAAAATTCTTAACTTAGTATAATGTATACAGAGCTCATTATTTTTTATTGTTAATTAATATAGTAATGATTTTATATGGAGGTTCTAAATGGAAAAGCCAGAATTGGAATTTATAGATTTTTTAAAGTTTGAGAAGGAAGAATTAAGTCCAAAAGGATTATCACAAAGAGTAATCGCTCAAATACCTGGATCAAGTGTTGCGACTAGAATTCTTGAATTTGAACCTGGAACAGATACATCACCGAATGGGGTGCAAATTCATGATTTTTGGGAAGAGCTTTTTATCATTGAGGGTTCAATTATTGATTTGGAATTAAATGAGGAGTTTACAGCTGGAATGGTTGCGTGCCGTCCACCGGGAATGAAGCATGGTCCTTGGAAATCTCCTAATGGATGCAAAATTTTTGAAGTCCGCTATTATTCCAAATAACATTTTATGCTTTATTACAAAAATATAGCAAAAGCCGAAAGGAGTTTTAAATATGAATTTTGATTCAAGAGAATTTAGAAATGCGATGGGACGTTTTTCGACGGGGGTTACTGTTATTACAGTAAAAGGAGAAGAAGATGTTCATGCAATGACAGCTAATGCATTTTCCTCAGTATCTCTAGAACCGCCAATTATTTTAATATGTATCGATCATCGAGCAAAGTGCTTGGATTTGATCACAAAAACTGGATATTTTGGTGTAAATTTCTTAAAAGCTGAGCAAATTAATATATCGAAACTTTTTGCTAATCAAAAAGTTAACGAAAAACCGGAATTTTCTTTTGAAATAACGGAAGAAGGGGTTCCTCTTCTAGATGACGCACTTGCCAATTTAAAGTGTAAAGTTGTAAAAGAACTTGAAATGGGGGACCATACAGTATTTTTCGGTGAAGTATTGGGTCTAAAGAATAATGAAGGTTCTCCACTTTGCTTTTTTCAAGGAAAGTATCGACAACTAGCTGAGAATGAAGCAATCGTTTGATCGTAACAACAAAAATCTCAGGAAGGTTTTAAAAAAGTAATATTTAAGAATTTATGCACAACTTAGTTTATGATATAATGAAACTAGTGAATTCTTTTAACACAGATGCATTTCCTTTGTGGTGGTGTTAGATCATCATTTAACACCATTGCAAAGTTTTTTTGTGACAAACATTTACTTGGCAGTATGAAGCCTATTTTACTATATCATTGATGGAATTAGGGTGAAAATCATGGCGAATCTTGATCTTAAACCAATTGAAAAAGAACAGACAACACAGGAAAAAGTTTATGAGCAAATTAAAGAATCAATTTTAAATGGGAAAATTGCTGACGATACGATTTTTACTGAAGTCCAGTTAGCTAAGTCGCTTCAAACATCTAGAACGCCAATCCGAGCTGCTCTTCAAGATTTGTTAAATGAAGGGTTGATTATTTCCGTTCCTAGAAAAGGATTAACGGTTAGGAAAATTACACCCGAGGAACAGGACGAAATTTTTTTATTAAGAATTTCAATCGAGACGAAAGTAATTAAAAAAGTTGCTGATATTATTTCAGAAACACAATTGAAAGCATTAAGAGAGATCTATAATGAACAAGAGAAAGCAATGTTGAGTGAAGACGTGATTAAATTTATTGATCTTGATCAAGAATTCCATATAAGCTTGGTGAAAATTGCTGGTTATAAATTGATTGAACAGATTTTGCTTAATTTGCATAATCTTACAAAACTTATCGGATTAAAAGCATTAAGCCACCAAGGTAGAATGAAAAACGTATTGTTAGAACATGGAGAAATTATTGCTTCGTTAGAAAGCAAAGATTCGGAGCTTGCTGCACAGCGGATGAAGCAACATTTAATGACAACAAATGATACACTTAATATTATTGATCAACCAAAAGAGTAAAAGAGTTCAAATATTTTAGTGTAAAGCCGTTTGGCAAACTTACGAATTGAATCAACAAAATGATTGCTGTTTTATTTGAATTTTTTCCTACGCGAAATTAAACAAGGGGAAACAATAATGGAGAGCAAAGCTGTTAAAGATTTTATGACTTTATATAATGTTAAAGAGGAAGATTTAATAACTCCTACACGATTTTCCGGAGAAAAAGAATTTATTGATTCTGTAGAGAAGGATTATAACACTGATAAACATTGGGCGTTTGAAATAAAAAAAGAAGAATGTGCTTTACTTGTAATTGATATGGAAGAAGACTTTGTGAATCCAGAAGGTAAGTTATTTATACCGCAGGCTAAACGCATGGTACCTCGATTGAAAAAAGTGATAGAAGCTTGTCGTGAACTGGGTGTTCCGGTTATATACCCTACGCATACTATAGCTGAAGACGTTAGTGCCGATTTTTATGAATATTGGGAACCGATTAAGGATGGAGCAATTAAGGAAGGAACACCGGGCACAAAAGTATATAGTGAATTAGCTCCATTAGCTAATGAACGAATTATAGATGCTAAGCATGCCTATTGTTCTTTTGCTGGTACTGATTTAGACTATGTTTTACGGAATTTAGGTGTTAAAACAATCATTATCAGTGGAACACTAACAAATTTCTGTTGCGAATCTACTGCGAGGTCTGGTTATTTTCTTAATTATCATGTTGTATTTGGAAGTGATATTAATGCAACAGATAGTGCACTTGCTCATGAAGCAACATTAAGGACAATGAGAAGAGGATTTGCAAGAGTCATGTCTGGAGAGGAAATCATTGATTCATTAAAGAACGGCGATACATTATACAATGAAGCTATTGAAACGAGAAATCGTCTAACAGTATAGAATCCAACTGAAAGAAGGGTGCCTCAAATGTGATTTTGGGGTATCCTTCTTTCGTCTTCTCTTTATGTTAGATCGTTTGAGCTGCTTTTCAATCATAAGAGAGTATTAAGGTTGGAAATCATTATGGTTTATGTGGGATAAATCTGTAATGAAAATGGAAAATAGATCCGAAATCTCTGAGGTATGAATTGTTTGCTTGACAATGAAGAATAGTATTCGTAATATAATATCAAATTCATAATTCGAATCAACGAGGGAGAAAAGTAATTTAGCAAGCTATGCCAAGAGAGGAAATGCCTTAGGCTGGAAGCATTTCTGCATAAAGCGCTGAATGAAAGACACTCCTTAGATTTCTTGCCGAACATTTGGCAGTGAGTGTGTCAAAAGGGAGTTAAATTGGCAATTCGCCAATTTAATCAAGTCCCACCTCTCACCTCTAATTAGTAGGCGAAGAACGTGACAGGCGTTAACTGTATAGTGGAAGCTTACAACTTCAATTAGGGTGGCACCGCGGGTATAACTCTCGTCCCTGGGAACTTTTCTCAGGCGGGGGTTTTTTTTAGTTGCAATCTTTGTAACAGCACAATATCTGCGGGGTCGATTTGCCTTTTCGAGAAGCGGGTTTTTCTTACGAAAAAAAGGTTCTCTTCAGGAAAATCGCCCCGCCAGTATGTTTTCCTATTTAAATGAAAATGGAGGATAGAAACATGCGAATTCAAATTCCAAGAGGGACGCAAGATATATTACCTGGCGAAGTTGAAAAATGGCAGTATATCGAACAAAAGGCACGAGATTTATGCAAACGGTATGGCTATGAAGAAATTCGCACGCCAATGTTCGAATCAACGGAACTTTTTATTCGAGGAGTCGGCGATACGACCGATATTGTCCAAAAAGAAATGTACACATTCGAGGACAGGGGGGAGAGAAGCCTAACGCTAAGACCGGAAGGAACTGCACCAACCGTCAGGGCATTTGTTGAAAAGAAGCTTTTCGGAAATCCAGACCAGCCGACAAAGCTATATTACATAGGCCCAATGTTCCGTTATGAGCGCCCGCAGGCCGGCCGGATGCGGCAATTTTACCAATTTGGCATTGAAGCGTTGGGAAGCAATGATCCTTCGCTTGATGCTGAAGTGATTGCGCTTGCGATGGAACTTTACCGTTCGCTTGGATTGAAAAAATTAAGGCTCGTTATGAACAGCTTGGGAGATACTGAGAGCAGAAAAAAACATAAGGAAGCTTTAATCAATCATTTCAAGCCGCATATTCATGAGTTTTGTGGGGATTGCCAGGCAAGGCTTGAAACAAATCCGCTTCGCATCCTAGATTGCAAAAAAGACCGCGACCATGAATTAATGAAGACCGCTCCGGCCGTTCTTGATTATTTGAATGATGATTCGCGTCACTATTTTGAGCAAGTGCAATCTTACTTAAGAATGATGGGAATTGATTTTGTTGTCGATGCAACGTTAGTAAGAGGGCTTGATTATTACAACCACACCGCTTTTGAAATTATGAGTGAAGCGGAAGGATTTGGCGCGATTACAACTTTATCCGGCGGCGGGCGATACAATGGGCTCGTGCAGGAAATTGGAGGCCCAGAAACGCCCGGGATTGGGTTTGCTCTTAGTATCGAGAGATTGCTGCTCGCTCTTGAGGCGGAAGGAATTACACTCCCAATTGATAAGCATGTCGACTGTTATTTTGTCGCACACGGCGAGAAGGCACAGGCTGAGGCGACTGTGTTGCTTTATAAGCTGCGCCAAGCAGGATTTTCAGCCGAAAAAGACTATCTTCATAAAAAAATGAAAGCCCAGTTTAAAGCAGCTGACCGAAAACATGCGAAATTCACTGCCATTCTCGGAGAAGATGAAATCGAGCAAGGAAAAATTTCGGTGAAAGAGATGGAAACTGGGGTTCAAGAAACGGTTCCTCTCGACGAATTCATTTCTTATTTAACAAAAAGACTATCTTAAGACGAAGGAGTAGAGAAATTGATGATTGGACGTACGCATCATTGTGGAAAATTAGGTGAAAGCAATCGTGGAGAACAAGTCGTATTAAAAGGGTGGGTGCAAAGACGCCGCGATCTCGGTGGATTAATTTTCATTGATCTTAGAGATCGTTCCGGCATCGTACAAGTCGTCGTAAACCCTGAAGTATCAAAGGAAGCGCTTGAAACAGCAGAACAAATTCGAAACGAATTTGTTGTTGGTGTAACAGGGAACGTTGTCAAAAGGGATCCAGCAACTGTCAACGAAAACATTGAAACGGGAACAATCGAAGTCATCGCTGAAGAAGTGACAATCCTTAACGCTGCTAAAAATCCCCCGTTTCAAATTGAAGACAAGACAGATGTCGGTGAAGATATTCGTTTGAAGTATCGCTACTTGGATCTGCGCCGCCCTATTATGCAGAAAACATTTAAGCTGCGCCATCAAATTACGAAACAGATTCGAAACTTTCTAGACGAGAACGAATTTTTAGAGATTGAAACGCCAATTTTAACGAAAAGCACGCCAGAAGGGGCGCGGGATTATTTAGTTCCGAGCCGTGTGCATCACGGTGAATTTTATGCGTTGCCGCAATCTCCGCAGCTTTTTAAACAGCTGCTTATGGTATCGGGATTTGAGCGCTATTACCAAATTGCCCGCTGTTTTCGGGACGAAGATTTAAGAGCTGACAGGCAGCCTGAATTTACACAAGTGGATATTGAAACATCCTTCCTTGAAAAAGAAGACTTGTTGGCCATGATGGAAAAAATGATGGTTTCCATCGTGAAAGAAACAAAAGGCATTGAGATTACATCACCATTCCCGCGCTTAACGTATAAAGACGCGATGGATCGATACGGTTCGGACAAGCCTGACACACGCTTTGGCATGGAGCTAAAGGATGTTTCCGATGTCGTGAAACAAGCTGGTTTCAAAGTGTTTTCGGAGGCTGTCCGAAACGGGGGAAGCGTGAGAGCAATTAATGTAAAAGGACAAGCAGATGCTTATTCGCGAAAAGATATTGATGTACTAACGGAATTTGTTAAAGTATACGGTGCGAAAGGCCTTGCATGGTTAAAAGTCGAATCTGAAGGTGTAGCTGGCCCCATTGCCAAATTTTTTACGGAAGAAGAAGTTAATGGAATGTTGCAGCAACTTGATGCCGGCGAAGGCGATCTTCTCCTCTTTGTAGCTGATAAAAACAAAGTCGTATTTGATAGCCTTGGAGCCCTTCGTTTAAAACTTGGAAAAGATCTTCATTTAATTGATGAGAGCAAGTTGCATTTCTTATGGGTAATCGAGTTTCCCCTGCTCACATATGATGAAGATGAAAAAAGGTATGTTGCCGAACACCACCCGTTTACAAGCCCGGTAGCTGAAGATCTGGAATTGTTGGCGAAAGATCCTGCAAAGGTCCGTGCAGATGCTTATGACCTCGTTTTAAATGGCTATGAACTCGGAGGAGGTTCCCAAAGAATTTACAAACGCGACATCCAGGAAAAGATGTTCGAGGCGCTTGGTTTCTCAGAGGAAGAAGGGAAAGCCCAATTTGGCTTTTTGCTTGATGCCTTTGAATACGGTACACCGCCGCATGGCGGCATCGCACTCGGGCTTGACCGCCTAGTCATGATTCTGGCTGGAAGAAATAATCTTCGTGATACGATTGCTTTTCCAAAAACAACAAGTGCAAGCGATCTCATGACAGAGGCACCGAGCGAAGTGAGCCCGTCACAGCTTGAAGAATTAAACCTAAAAATTCGGTACGAAAAAAAGATGTAACCGTTTTCAGAAAAAGAGTTGCATTTTAAAAAAAAATTTGTTACTATGAACTTACAACAAGAGAGTCCTAGGGTGTTCGTTAGAACCCTATATGTTTTGAGCCAACACTAATAAGTAAGGGAGCCTGATTCAAAGTTTTCATTTGGCGTGCAAGCCTCCATCGTGAAGAGGACGTACAAAGAATGAAACAGGGCACCCACCTGCGAGAGCAGGTTCAAAACAAAGGAGAAACGACGGCACAGTTGGGACTCTTCTAATTCAAAAGCAAAAAAACAGCAGATAATATCTGCTGTTTTATTTTGCCACTTTTTCTAAATTACCGTTCTTATCCATTTTAAATGCAGTGCCAGGATCGACGTCCTCTTGCAAAACAACCATTTTGCGGGCGCGTTCCATAATTTGAATAAGCGATTGATAATCATCTTGCACAACGGAATATTTTTGTTCGAGAGTCCGCAGTTCTTTTTCCAATCGATCATTTTCTTTCTTTAATTGCTCATTTTCCGTCTGAAGTGTTTCTGTTAAATCTTTAAATTTATGCGAACTAGAGTAGTCTTGTTTTAATTCTTTTAAATAATTGATCACATCTTGCAAATCAAGTGGCTTGTCTGCTTTAGCCTGGCTAAACGTATTGGAGACCGTTCGAACAGGTTTTATCGCTTGTGCCCGCTTTCGCTCTTTCCGCTGTTTTTTCGCCAGTTGAATGGCTTGTTCGTATTTGTTGCGGACGATGGCGTTCCAACGGAAACCGACAGCTGCTGACGTACGATTCAGCTTATCTCCCACTTCATCGAAAGCTACAAGTTGTGTGCTCCCTTCTCTAATATGCCTAAGTACAGTTTCTGCCAATAACAAATCGTCTTCATGTGACCAAGCATCTTGTCTAACTTTCAATTTATAATCCTCCTTAAAACTCTTTAACTTTTTAATATTCTTTCCAGGAGTAAGAGAATTATACCTTGAATACTAGATTTATTTTAAACAAAAATAGATTTAGGGAAGCAGCTTATTTATGCTCCCCGTTTCTGTTTCTATTTAGGTTTTTATGGATTTGTGCAAGTGCTTGCTCGAATTTTCCTGTTTGTTTTGGTTGATAATACGTGCTTGTCCGAAGGGCATCAGGTAAATATTGTTGGTTTACCCAGCCTTTCTCATAGTTGTGTGGGTATAAGTAATCGTTTCCGCGGCCAAGCTGTTTCGCGCCTTTATAATGGGAATCTTTCAGATGAAGCGGCACTTCACCGATGGGCCGGTTTTGGATGTCATGTAATGCGGCGTCAATTGCCTTATAGGCGGTGTTGGATTTTGGAGATAAGCAAAGTTCAATCACAGCGTTCGCAAGAGGGATGCGAGCCTCTGGAAAGCCGACGCGCTCCGCGGCTTCAATAGCATGAAGTGTCCTGACGCCAGCTTGCGGGCTGGCTAAGCCAATATCTTCGTAAGCGGTAACGAGCAGCCTTCTTGCGATACTCGGTAAGTCACCTGCCTCGATCAGCCGGGCCAAATAATGGAGAGCGGCATCTACGTCACTTCCCCGGATTGATTTTTGAAAAGCGGAAAGCACGTCATAATGGGCATCGCCGTTTTTATCATGGGAAAAATTTTTCTTTTGGATGGATTGTTCGGCAGTTTCAAGATCGATATACACGATGCCGTCGCTGTCTGGTTCGCTTGATAAAACAGCAAGCTCTAATGCATTTAGTGCAGACCGAGCATCACCGCCTGACATTTCCGCTAAATGCCATATCGCTTCATCGGCAATCACAACGTTAGATTGGCCGAGTCCGTTTTCTTTGTCTATAAGCGAGCGTTCCAATGCAACTTTTATATCTTCTGGCATTAAAGGCTGTAATTCGAAAATTTGGCAACGGCTTCGAATCGCTGGGTTAATCGCATGAAAAGGATTGCTTGTCGTAGCACCTATTAATATAATGAGCCCATTTTCAAGGAAGGGAAGCAGAAAGTCTTGTTTTCCTTTGTCAAGCCTATGAACTTCATCAAGAATAAGAATGAGCTGGCCTGACATTTTTGCTTCTTCCACGGCAATTTCCATGTCCTTTTTATTGTTGACGACGGCATTAAGCATGCGATAAGGCATGTTCATGCTGCCAGCTATGGCCATTGCAATCGAAGTTTTGCCAGTGCCGGGCGGGCCGTACATAATCATAGAAGACAGTTGCTTCGCTTTCACCATCCGCCAGATGATCATTCCTTCGCTAACGAGGTGTTGTTGGCCAATTACTTCGCTAAGGTTTTTTGGGCGCATGCGAAAGGCCAATGGTTTTTTTGGCATTTGTTCTCTCTCCTGTATAATGGTAAGTCTTCACTTTACTATTACTATACCATCCCAGTGAATGGGGTGGTCAATTCAATGGCTTTTAAGTCCATAAATCAGATAGAAATGCAAGCCATTATAATTCATGCTATAATTACATAGATTTAAGTACTTTTTCCCGTTTTTATTCAGTTGCGATTGGCCCAATTGCCGGTGCAGCACTTCCATTTTGATAAAGTTAAACGAATGATTGCAAGAGGTGAAAAAGGTGAAAATTTCAACAAAAGGTCGGTACGGCCTCACAATTATGATGGCCTTGGCTAAAAATTATGGAGAAGGGCCGACATCTTTAAAATTGATTGCGAAAGAAAATAATTTGTCGGAACATTATTTGGAACAGCTCGTGTCTCCTTTACGAAACGCTGGTTTGGTTAAAAGCATACGTGGCGCTTACGGGGGGTATATTCTTGCACGTAAACCAAGTGAAATCACGGCGGGGGATGTCATTCGGGTATTGGAAGGCCCGATAAGCCCAGTTGAAGTGATTGAAGATGAAGAGCCAGCGAAAAGAGATCTATGGATAAAAATTCGCGACGCCGTTAAAGAGGTTCTGGATAATACAACGATTGAGGATTTGGCAAACTATGAAGATGAAGGTGATCAGGAGCCATATATGTTTTATATTTAAGAAAAACACATTGGTATCAGCTATTCAAATGTAAAAAACCGCTCCTTAACATTCTTTTGTTCCTTTCGTATAAATACATTTTAAGTTGGAATTATGGATGTTATCAATTCTTAGAAGAAAGAAGGGATTGAATGGAGGCGATATACGTCGATCATGCAGCGACTTCGCCTATGTATCCTGAAGTGATCGATACAATGTTGCAAGTTTTTCAACAAAATATTGGGAATCCATCAAGCATTCACCGTTTTGGCCGAGAAGCACGCCGTATCATCGATGAAGCAAGAAACGAATTTGCCAAAAGCATTAACGCAAAAGAAAATGAAATCATTTTAACAAGCGGAGGCACTGAATCGGATAATTTGGCGATCTTGGGTACAGCTTTAAGTGAAAAAGGAAATGGCCGCCATATTATTACCTCGGCCATTGAACATCACGCGGTTCTTCACCCTTGTGAATATCTAGGGAAACAAGGCTTTGAAGTGACGTATCTTCCCGTTGATGAACATGGAAAAGTAAGGGCAGAAGATGTTAAGAGCGCTGTTCGGGATGACACTGTTCTTGTGACGATTATGTATGGAAATAATGAAGTAGGAACTGTGCAGCCAATTAAAGAAATTGGGGCATTTTTAAAAAACACAAGTGCTTATTTTCACACTGATGCGGTACAAGCCTACGGTTTGTATGATCTTGATGTACAATCGCTCGGTGTTGACTTGCTTTCTGTTTCTGCCCACAAAATGAATGGGCCAAAAGGAGCTGGCTTTCTTTATGCAAGAGAGGGTGTACAGCTAGCGCCATTAATTCTCGGTGGGGAGCAGGAGCGAAAAAGAAGAGCAGGAACTGAAAATGTCGCTGCCATCGCAGGGTTTCATACTGCAGTCCAGTTAATGAATGAAACAATGGAAGAAAAACAACATCGTTACCGAAGTTTTCAAAACAGAATGCTCGCTATTTTTGAAGAGAGCGGCATTGAGTATGTGATGAATGGCTCGAAAGATGAACGGCTGCCACATATTTTGAATGTAAGTTTTCCTGGAACAACTGCCGAAGCATTGCTTGTAAATCTAGATTTGTCTGGCGTTGCAGCATCAAGCGGTTCTGCCTGTACAGCCGGTTCGCTTGAACCGTCTCACGTTCTTGGCGCCATGTTCAATGACCAGGAAAGAATTAACTCAGCGATTCGCTTCAGCTTCGGTTTAGGAAATAAAATGGAACATATTGAAAAAGCGGCTTTGGAAACAGTTCGGGCCGTGAAGCAAATCTCGGGGAGGTGAATGATTTGACGGACAAAGCAAGAGTCGTTGTAGGAATGTCAGGTGGCGTTGATTCCTCTGTAGCGGCTCTGCGTCTAAAAGAAATGGGCTATGATGTTGTTGGCATCTTTATGAAAAATTGGGATGATACGGACGAAAATGGCGTTTGTACAGCGACAGAAGATTATAATGATGTCATCCGGGTGTGCAATCAGATCGGCATCCCGTATTTTGCGGTCAATTTTGAGAAGCTTTATTGGGATAAAGTGTTCACTTATTTTTTAGAAGAGTATAAGGCAGGGAGAACACCGAATCCTGATGTGATGTGCAATAAAGAAATTAAATTTAAAGCATTTTTGGAGCATGCGCTAAATGTAGGCGCGGATTATGTCGCCACAGGACACTATGCCCGGCTCGAACGAGTAAACAATCAAGTGAAGCTTCTACGCGGTGTCGATGAAAATAAAGATCAAACGTATTTTTTAAATCAACTCACAAGCGAGCAATTGCAAAAGGTAATGTTTCCGATTGGTGACTTGCCAAAACCGGAAGTCCGCAAGTTAGCTGCTGAAGCAGGGCTTGCAACTGCAACGAAAAAAGACAGCACAGGAATTTGCTTTATTGGGGAAAGAGATTTCAAGGAATTTTTAAGCAACTATTTGCCTGCCCAACCAGGTGAAATGCAAACACTCGATGGTGAAGTAAAAGGGAAGCATGACGGGTTAATGTATTATACGATTGGCCAGCGTCATGGCCTTGGTGTTGGCGGCGCCGGGGAACCGTGGTTTGTTTGCGGAAAAAATCTTAAGGACAATGTTTTATACATTTGCCAAGGGTTCCATAATGAAGCACTGTATACGGATTCTTTGAAAGCTGTAAATGTTAACTTTATAAATCAGCCGGAACAAAAATCTTTCACATGCACAGCAAAATTTCGCTACCGCCAGCCTGATCGTGAAGTGACCGTCGAAATAATAAATGACAATGTATGCAACGTTGTATTTAAGGAAAGTGAGCGTGCGGTTACACCTGGCCAGTCTGTTGTATTTTACGATGGAGAAGTATGCCTTGGTGGCGGTACGATTGATAAGGTGTATAAAAACGGCGAACAGGTTTCTTATCTATAGGTAGTTTCTATGGAGGACAGAATGGACAAAAATCAACAAGGTGTTCAATTTCTTCAAGAAGGAAAATATGAAGAAGCAGCGAAATTGTTTCAAGAAGCGATTGACGAAAATCCGAAAGAGCCAATCTCATATATTCATTTTGGTAATTTATTAGCTGCAATTGGAGACGCTGAAAAAGCAATCAATTTCTATCATCGCGCGCTTGAATTGGATGCGTCGCTAGCGACTGCCTATTACGGCGCTGCAAATGCCTTTTATATGTTAGGAAAGCATGAAGAAGCAAAAAAAATGTTCCTGGACGCTTTGAAAAACGGGATTGAACATGCGGATGCTTACTTTATGCTAGGGATGGCTCATTATCAGCTTGGCGAAGTATTGTATGCCCTCCCTTATTTTCAGCGTGCGGTCGAGTTAAAAGAAGACGACGCGGAAGCCGCGTTTCAATATGGGCTATGTCTTGCTCACCTCGAACAAGTTGACGCGGCGATCGCTCAATTTGAAAAAGCGCTTAAATTAGACAAAGGAAAAAATACAGCTGATATTTACTATAATCTAGGTGTCTCCCATGTCTACAAGGAAAAATTGGAAGACGGGCTAGCGGCGTTCGAAAGAGCGCTCGAGTTACGGCCTGATCACCTTTTGGCTGCGAATGGGAAGAAACAAATAGAAGAGAGGCTTTCTAAACATTGAATCGTTTGGGAGCGGGTGCTAGTGGAAAATAATAGGGCTGAACCAACGTATATTAAAGGCTCATTGATTCATTATCTTTTTCATAACGAAGAAAATTTGTATACAGTAGCAAGAATTCGGGTACGGGAAACGACGGAAGATCTTAGTGAGAAAGACATCGTCGTAACTGGGTATATGCCGCAAATGTATGAGCAAGAGACGTATTTTTTTTATGGCCATTTCGTTCAGCATCCAAAATACGGAAAACAGTATCAGGTTACAATGCATAAGCGTGAGCTTCCCGAAACCAAGTCTGGCGTTATTCAATATTTGTCCGGCGATTTGTTTGAAGGGATAGGAAAGAGAACCGCCGAAGCTATTGTCGATGCATTGGGAGAACGAGCCATTTCGAAAATATTGAATGGCCGAAGTGTCCTTGAGCAGGTACCTAACCTAAACAAGGAAAAAGCACAAAAACTATATGATACGTTAAAGGAAAATGAGGGGCTTGAGCGAATCATGATTGCCTTATCGGATTTCGGTTTTGGCCCGCAGCTTTCCATGAAAATTTACCAAGCGTATAAAGATGAAACGCTTGATATCATCCGTGAAAACCCGTATCAACTTGTATACGATGTGGAAGGAATTGGATTTAAGCGTGCCGATGAATTAGGGAAAACGTTTGGCATAAAAGGCAGCCATCCTGAAAGAATTCGTGCTGGCGCTCTTTATATGTTAAATGAACTTTCCCTTCAGGAAGGGCACGTTTTTTTGGATTATGAGACATTTGTACAAAAAGTAAAAAACTTGCTCGATGGAGACGTTAAGATTGAAGAACGTGCGATCTCCCTTGAAATGATTCACTTGGACGAGGAAGAAAAGCTTGTTTTGGATAAAGAAAGGGTGTATCTTCCCACCCTTTATTATGCAGAAAAAGGCCTTGTAACAAGCATTAAACGGCTGATGGATAGTAGAGACGCGATTAGCGAATTTGCGGAATCAGATTTTATGGCTGCCCTTGGAAAACAGGAGCAAAAGCATTCGATCCAATATGCCGATTTGCAATGCGAAGCAATTAGAACTGCATTGTCTTCACCGTTAATGATTTTAACAGGAGGCCCGGGCACTGGAAAAACGACGATCATTCAAGGAATTGTTGAAGTTTATTCAGAGCTGCACGATCTTTCGCTTAGGCCTGAAGATTATAAAAAAGACGAACCTTTTCCATTCATCCTCGCGGCTCCAACCGGAAGGGCTGCTAAGCGAATGAGTGAAGCGACAGGTCTTCCGGCTTGCACGATCCACCGCCTGCTTGGTTGGAAAGGTGAAACATTTGAACATGATGATGAAAACCCGATTCAAGGGAGTTTATTAATTATAGATGAAGTATCAATGGTTGATTTGTGGCTTGCGAATCAATTGTTTAAGTCACTTCCTGAAGGCATCCAAGTTGTTCTTGTCGGAGATGAAGATCAATTGCCTTCAGTACAGCCAGGACAAGTTTTGAAAGATTTACTTGAATCCGGGCTCATACCAACAGTCAAATTATCCAATATTTATAGACAGGCGGAAGGTTCTTCAATTATTGAACTGGCCCACCATATCAAAAAAGGCGAATTGCCTGAAAATCTTGAGAAAGCGACAGAAGATCGGCGTTTTTTTTCGTGCCGGACGGATGGAGTTGGCGAAGTGGTGGAGCAAATTTGCCAACTTTCGCTTCGCAAAGGCTTTTCCGTCCATGACATTCAAGTGTTGGCTCCGATGTATAAAGGGAAAGCGGGTGTCGATCAACTAAACATTCGTTTGCAGCATTTATTTAATCCAAAAAGCAAACAAAAGCGTGAACTTCATTACCGCGATACGATTTTTCGGACGGGCGATAAAGTGCTTCAACTCGTAAATGATTCTGAAAATCAAGTGTTTAATGGAGATACTGGCATCATTTCAGCAATTTTTTTTGCGAAAGAAAATACCGAAAAGGAAGATCAGCTCATTGTATCTTTTGATGGAAAAGAGGTTGTTTATACGAGAAATACACTTCATTCCTTAACGCTAGCCTATTGTTGTTCGATCCATAAAGCGCAAGGCAGTGAATTTCCTATCGTTATCCTTCCAGTTGTAAAAAGCTATTACCGTATGTTAAGGAGAAACTTAATCTATACAGCAATCACAAGAAGCAAACGCTTTTTACTTTTATGCGGCGAGATTGAAGCGTTCAACATTGCTGTCGAAAACCGCAACCAGGATAGTAGAAATTCATTACTCCAGCAAAAATTGAAAGAAGCGATGCAAGGAATATCGTAACGTTCCCTTTGTGAATGGCAACATGTGAAATGAGAATAATATAAGCGAACTCCAATGAAAGGGGATGGGCGCTTTAAAACCTTTTAGCGAATTAAAAAACATGGCAGTCTATCACTTTGACGGAAGACTCATTGGAACGTTGGAAAATATTCTTATTGATGATGAAGGGAAAGTTATTGGTTTTCGCATCGATAAAAAGGGTTTATTCCTCCGGGACTGTTTTTTTCCAATTTCAACAACGTTTTTTATTAAAGGAAACAAGCTGTTCATTTCCAAGGATCATTTACAGCCCCTTGCTGGCTATAAAGAAAATTGCCGCGAAATTGACGGGCAGGAAGGCTTTATCGGAAGGCTGCTTGTCAACGCGGACGATGAATTAAAAGGGATTGTAGAGGATGTTTATTTTCAATTCGATTTGGAAAAAATAGTAACAATTGAGATATCGGAAGGCTGGTTCACCGATTTGAAGGAAGGCAGAAAACATATTTATTATGATGATGTTTCGCTTTATGGTGAAAATGCCCTCTTATTTAAAACGCCCGGAGGAGGAGCTAGCGATGAAGTGCCCAAACTGCTTCAGTAAAAACCTTGGGAAAATCGCCAATAACCATTATTATTGCTGGAATTGTTTTATTGAATTAACGATTGCAGACAATCACTTTGTAATGAATCAAGTTGAAGAAGATGGAAGCCTCACATCCTTGGATGATCTTTTCGATGAAAATGATCGTGCCATTGAATTGTAGGAAGAGACCTTGTTGCGGTGACAAGGTCTTTTTGCGAGTAAATTGATTTCTAATGTCTACCAAAAAAATTAATGAAATCAGTCTTTTTAGCTGATGTTTACAAGTCTGGCTTCTGATCTCTAACTTCTGTTTTTATATTTCTTGTCGCTTTGTTACAAGCTATATGTAACGGAGGTTTAGACATGAAATATGACCGGAGCATAAAATGGATCATTCGATTGACATTAGTTTTATTATTTTTTTTGAGTGGTTACGTTTTATATAAATTAAAGCCCATTTGGCTTGTTTTAATACACTTGCTCGCATTCATTTCGTTGCCTTTACTCATTTCAGCATTCATCACCTATTTATTGCATCCAATCATTGTAAAAATGGAACAAAACAATGTGCCAAAGTGGCTAGCTATTTTATTTATTTACATCTTGTTTTTTGGCGGAACAGGTTTATTTTTATTGAAAGGCTTGCCAAATCTCCTTTTTCAGCTTCAGGAACTTGCGGCAAATGCCCCGGAAATATTTAAAACGTATCAAGAATGGGGAAACCAATTGGCCATGCAAATGTATTCCCTGCCAGAAGTCTTTCACGATCGGATTGAAGAGTTATTTATCGAGCTTGAATTGTATTTGGATAACTTCATCGAAAAAGCCATTAACACGATTAAAACGTTCGTTAATTCGATGTTTGTCCTTATTTTTGTTCCATTTCTCGTTTTTTACTTTTTAAAGGATTTCGATAAAATAAAAACGACTTGCTGGTATTTTACACCAAAAAAATGGCGGGAACACGGGCGGTTGCTTATTCAAGAGATTGATCGTTCCCTAGGGCAATATATTCGCGGCCAGCTTCTTGTCATTGCTATTTTATGCGTGCTTGCTTCAGTTAGCTTTTGGATGCTTGGGCTGCCCTATCCGATCTTGCTTGGGATCATTGTCGGGGTAACCGAAATCATTCCGTATTTCGGGCCTATATTAGGAGCGATTCCAGCGATCTTTATTGCGATGACAATCTCGATTAAAATGGTCTTTTGGGTGATTGGCATAATGATTGTTCTTCAACTTCTGGAAGGCAGTATTTTGTCGCCGATTATTGTTGGCAGAAGTTTGAAAATGCATCCGGTCATGATTATTCTTGCTTTGTTGCTTGGAGGAGAGGTTGCCGGTGTCATAGGAATGATTTTAGCAGTCCCATTTTTTGCGGTCTTAAAAGTGATCATTACACACTTTCACCGTGCTAAAGCCAAATATTGACAAGCTGAATTTATATTTTCTATAATGGCGATAGGAAAACGATGAAGGAACGAGTAAGCTTTCTATCTTTTTAAGTGCGAGTTCAAAAAGGAGGACAACGAGAGGGTATTTCAACTAAAGGCAGGCCACGTCCTTGTGGCCAACGTTGAAATGTCGCCATCCTGGCTCCGTCAAGGAAGCGTAGCTCTGAGAAACGCAGCGTATGTTTGTAGGATACGTGAGTAGCGAAAGAGCAAGCTGACGAAGAGATTCGCAGCCTGAATCGAAGTTCGACTAAATACATCACGTCCTGTGATAACGTCGAACTGACTCACATCCTGTGAGCCTCCGGACTTTTTGAACAACCTCTTTAAGAGAGGGGTTTTCATGGCTGAAAAAAACCCTATTAGATAATTGCTGAACGCTATTCCTGAGTGTGGGGTAAAAACCCGCCGTCTTAAGCCATGTTACGGCTTTACGAAGCGATGGCAATTTTTGCCGTAACAAGGGTGGTACCGCGTGAGTATTCTCTCGTCCCTCGGTGAGGGGCGGGACTTTTTTAATTTCATGGCTATGAAAATATTGTCTATATACATTGGGGGCAAGAGTAATGAAAAAGTTAACGTCTAGTGAAGTAAGGCAAATGTTTCTTGATTTCTTCAAGGAAAAAGGCCATTCGGTGGAGCCGAGTGCATCACTTATTCCACATGATGATCCGACGCTTTTATGGATCAACAGTGGCGTCGCAACATTAAAGAAGTATTTCGACGGACGGGTTATTCCGGAAAATCCCCGCATTGTCAACGCCCAAAAATCAATCCGGACGAACGATATTGAAAATGTTGGAAAAACAGCCCGGCATCATACTTTCTTTGAAATGCTCGGCAACTTTTCAATCGGAGACTATTTTAAAAATGAAGCGATCGTTTGGGCTTGGGAATTTTTAACGGATGAAAAATGGCTCGGCTTTGAACCGGAAAAGCTTTCTGTGACAATCCATCCTGAAGACGAGGAAGCTTTTCAAATATGGAATAAAACGATTGGCATTCCCGAAGAACGAATCGTTCGGCTTGAAGGCAACTTCTGGGATATCGGCGAAGGCCCAAGTGGGCCAAATACTGAAATCTTCTACGATCGCGGCCCAGAATTTGGCGATGATCGGAATGACCCGGAATTGTACCCAGGTGGCGAAAACGAACGTTATTTAGAGATTTGGAATCTTGTTTTTTCACAGTTTAATCATAATCCTGACGGAACGTATACACCGCTTCCTAAAAAAAATATCGACACAGGCATGGGCCTTGAACGTATCGTTTCAGTGATTCAGGACGTTCCAACGAATTTTGATACTGATTTATTTATCCCAATCATTCAAGAAACAGAGAGGCTTTCAAAACAAACGTATAATGAAGATGCGAAAAAAGATGAAGCATTCAAAGTTATTGCGGATCATATCCGTACAGTTACGTTTGCGATTGGTGATGGAGCCCTGCCTTCAAATGAAGGCCGCGGCTATGTGTTGAGACGGCTGCTTCGAAGGGCTGTACGCTATGCAAAGCTACTAAATCTTCAAGAACCATTTATGTATAAACTCGTTTCGGTTGTTGGAGAGATCATGCACGACTATTACCCAGAGGTAAAAGAAAAAAGCGATTTTATCCAATCCGTCATACGGACTGAGGAAGAGCGTTTCCATGAAACATTGCATGAAGGGCTGCAAATATTGTCTGATATCGTAGAAAAACTAAAACATAAAAACGAAAAAGTCATCTCTGGTGAAGATGCGTTTCGATTGTATGACACGTACGGTTTTCCTTTCGAATTGACGCAGGAATATGCGGAAGAATCAGGTCTTACGGTTGATACGGAAGGTTTTGAAAGGGAGATGGCCAACCAGCGTGAACGGGCACGTTCAGCCAGACTTGATGCAGACTCCATGCAAGTCCAAAGCAACGTTCTGAGTGAAATCGAAGTTGAAAGTGAATTTATTGGTTATGATCAAACCTCTGCCAAGGCAAAAATTGAGGCGATTGTCTTGGATGATCAATTGCTTGCCGAAGCGGGGGAAGGACAGGAAGTTAAAGTCATTCTAAGCGAAACGCCATTTTATGCTGAAAGTGGTGGGCAAATAGCGGATAAAGGGAAGCTAACCGCAGAAAACCTTAAAGCCTATGTCCAAGATGTACAAAAAGCACCGAACGGAAAGAACTTGCACACTGTCTTCATTGAAAAAGGAACATTAAAAAGCGGGCAGGCTGTTTTGGCTGAAATTAACAAAGAAGCTCGTGCGGAAATTGTTAAGAACCATACAGCAACCCATTTGCTGCATCAAGCTCTAAAAGATGTACTTGGTGAACATGTTAATCAAGCAGGCTCGCTCGTTGCTCCAGATCGTCTTCGTTTCGATTTTTCACATTTTGGCCAAATCAGCCAGAATGACTTGAAAAAAATCGAAGAAATTGTAAACGAAAAAGTATGGGCACATATTCCTGTCAGCATTTCGTACAAGCCAATCGATGAAGCAAAAAAATGGGGGCAATGGCTCTCTTCGGTGAAAAATACGGTGATATTGTCCGGGTCGTTCAAGTTGATCATTATAGTATTGAATTGTGCGGGGGATGCCATGTTAACAATACAGCGGAAATTGGGCTTTTTAAAATCGTATCCGAATCTGGAATCGGAGCAGGAACGAGAAGAATTGAAGCTGTAACAGGTAAAAAAGCTTTCGAAATTTTAAATGAAAATTTGCAGCGCCTTGAAAAAGCAGCCGCTCTTTTAAACACCCGGCCAAACGAAGTTCCCGCTAAAATAGAAGGGCTTCTGCAGCAAATCCGCGGGCTGCAAAGGGAGAACGAATCGTTAACTCAAAAATTAGGCAATATTGAAGCGAAAAGCCTTTCTTCTGAAAAAGTTACAATTAATGGAGTACAAGTCATTGCAAAAAAAGTAAATGCCAATAACATGAACGCTCTAAGAAACATACTGGACGATCTGAAGCAATCCATTGATTCAGGAATTATCCTTTTAGGATCAACTTCAGATGGAAAAGTTCATCTTGTCGCGGGAATTACGGAAGATTTGGTAAAAAGAGGCTTCCATGCTGGCAAATTAATAAAAGAAATTGCTGCAGAGGTCGAGGGAAGCGGAGGAGGACGGCCTGATATGGCGCAAGCAGGCGGGAAAAATCCCGAAAAATTGGATAAAGCCCTCAAAAATGTAGAAAAATGGGTGAAATCAATATCTTAATTGTTAAACGTGTTGTACAATAATCGTAACACGTGACGGAAAACGCTCAAGCTTTTGAGGGAGGTATTGTAATGAGTTCATTAGACAAAACGATGAAATTTAATTTTCCGGAGGATTCATTTGACAAAAATGTGAATGAAGTGCTGTTTCACGTTTATGACGCGCTTCAAGAAAAAGGCTACAATCCAATCAATCAAATTGTCGGTTACTTGCTCTCAGGTGATCCAGCTTATATCCCAAGGCACAAGGATGCAAGAAATTTAATAAGAAAATTGGAACGTGATGAATTAATCGAGGAATTGGTGAAATCCTATTTAAAGAATCATTCTTCTAATTGACAGGTTATCGCATGAGAAAAATGGGTATTGATTTAGGTACGAAAACAATTGGGATTGCAATTAGTGATGAAATGGGCTGGACCGCACAAGGAATTGAAACCATTAAGCGTGCGGATAGCTTAAAGAAAGATTTTCACAGGCTGGAACAACTTATCAAAGAATATGGCGTTTCTGAAATTATTGTTGGCTTGCCCAAAAACATGAATGGAACAATCGGTGAAAGAGGGCAAGCCTCACAAGAATTTGCAGAGAAGTTAAAGAAACGATTCGGGCTAACAGTACACTTATGGGACGAACGTTTAACAACAGTTGCCGCTGAGAGAATGCTTATCTCTGCAGATGTAAGCCGAAAAAAAAGGAAAAATGTGATTGATAAGCTTGCGGCTGTTATGATTTTGCAAAGTTTTTTGGACAGTAATAATAAATAAGAAGGGTGAGTTTAAGGTGGCTTTGGATATCAGTGATCGTATCGTAATCCCGGTGGAAGACGGGGAAGAACATTTATTTGAAGTGCGTTATATTTTTGAACCTGATCATTTTGAACATTCCTATGTTGTCGTAACGCCAGTAGGGGAAGATGAAGAATCGTTTGATGAAGAGGAGGAAGTAGAAGCATTTGCCTTTCGTTTTATCGAGCATGGTGATGGCGAAGATGATTTAGAGCTGTTTGCGTTGGAAACAGATGAAGAATGGGACATGATTGAAGAAATGCTGGCTACTGTAGAAGAATTGGAAGAGGAGTAGCCTCAATTAGCTGCCCCCTCGTATTTTAAGCACCCGCAACCGTCCGTAAGCCCCCACTTTAAGGTTTAAAGTGGGGGATAACAGTCGCTAATTCCGTGATAAGTTTCGTTTACCGGGACTCCGAGCGAAGTGAGGTAGCAAGTGTTATACTTTGTGAGTGCTTTTTAAACTGCAGGTTTGCTCGTTGGCAAACGTTTGGATTTCCAGCCTCCAAGAAAAACACGATAGCGTTTTTCTTCTCGCATCGGTATAATAGGACGGGGGAAAGGGGGAGACAAGGTGCCTCAACAGAGCGATCTTGAGAGAAGAAAATTGGAACAAGCAAATGAAAATAGAACAGTAAGGCGCATTGTCACTGTCATTTTACTTATTTTCATCATATTATTTGCCGGATTTTCTGTTGGAAGCTTTTTTTATGTCAGTAGTGCATTAAAACCGATTGATGAAAAAGACAAGAAAAAAATAGACGTGACAATTCCTATCGGTTCATCCGTTTCTGAAATTGCAAAGCTGCTTGAGAAACAAGGCGCGATAAAAAATGCGCTTATTTTTCGTTATTATGTAAAATATAAAAATGAATCAGGATTTCAAGCTGGGGACTATGAATTAAATACAGCGATGGACGTAAAAGATATCATCTCGGAATTAAAAGAAGGCAAAGTAAAAAAAGAAGTGGCTCTGAAATTGACAGTCCCGGAGGGATTAGGTGTTACCGGAATTTCAAAACTTATTGCGAAAAACACCTCTTACAGTGAAGAAGAAATTATGAATAAAATGCAAGATAAAGATTTTATTGAAATGTTAGCCTCGACCTATAGCATCCTTGATGAAAAAGCAATTTCAAAGGACGGAATTAAATATTCATTGGAAGGCTACTTGTTCCCGGCCACTTATGAATTTGAGGACAAAAATCCAAAATTGGAAACAATCATCTCCTCGATGGTTGAGAAAATGCAGGAAATCGTCGAAAAATACGAAGGAGAAATTAGGGAGAGCGGCTTTTCGATTCATGAAACGTTAACACTTGCTTCACTGATCGAAAAGGAAACACAAAAATCTGAAGATCGTTTTAAAGTTTCAGGTGTTTTTCATAATCGAATGGAAAAAGATATGCGGCTTGATTCTGATCCGACCGTTAAATACGCCTTGGATAAAAACGAAATCCAAGTCACATATAAAGATACGGACGTGTCTTCACCATATAACACGTATCGTATGAAAGGACTTCCGATTGGACCGATTGCAAGCCCGCGAGAAGAATCGATAAAAGCAGCAATCGAACCGAAGCAGGTTGACGAATATTACTTTTTTGCAAGGCCGAACGGTGAAGTGATTTATACGAAAACGTTAAGTGAGCATGAAAAAGTCGTAGCAAAATACCGACACGAATGGAATGAGCTTATAAAGGCAAAAAAAGCCGAAAAAAAGAAATAAATAAGGATGTTCAAAAAGTCCGGAGGCTTACAGGAGGTAAGTCAGTTCGACGTTATCACAGGACGTGATTCATTTAGTCGAACTTCCTTAATAGGCTGCGAATCTCTACGTCAGCTTGCTCTTCCGCTCCTCACTTAATTGAAGGAGTTATGCACCTGCGTCTACAAGCATTGCTCCGAAACATGCTTCCTCGGTGCAACTCGCGGGCGGATCATAGACGTACCGCTCGTCGCTGCGGTGCTCAGAGCTACGCTTCCTTGACGGAGCCAGGATGGCGACATTTCAACGTTGGCCACAAGGACGTGGCCTGCCTTTAGTTGAAATACCCTCCCGTTTTCCTCCTTTTTGAACACGCACTAACTGAAGTTAAAAAAGGGAGTTTGTAATGTCAAATGAACTTGAAAAATACCTCTCAACATTGCATCGATGTTCTGATCCAACGATAAAAAAAATAAAATCATATGCTAAAGAACATCGTATTCCTATTCTGCAAGATACAAGCATGGAAATTTTACTTAGCTTATTAAGAATAAAAAGACCGGAAGCAATTCTTGAAATCGGCACAGCAATCGGCTACTCGGCGATTCGAATGGCAAAAACATTGCCGAATAGCACCATTGTATCTGTTGATATTGATGAAGAGCGTTTATCGGTTGCAAAAGACAACCTGTTGGAAGCCTCCGTGGCTGACCGGGTTGTCCTTATTCATGGGGAAGCAGTAGAACAAGCGGAACAGCTCCGGGTTCATGCTCCATACGATTTCATTTTTATTGATGCGGCAAAAGGCCAATATCAAAGATATTTTGAAACGTTCCAGGCAATGCTGGCAAGCGATGGGATAATCCTATCGGATAATGTGTTGTACCGGGGAATGGTGGCAGGAGAAGAGCCATTACTCAAACGATATGAGACAGCTGTTAAGAAACTGCGCCTATACAACGAATTCCTTGCAAACCATTCGGATTTCGACACAACCTTTTATCCCGTCGGTGACGGGCTCGCGGTGAGCATTAAAAAAATTGATTGATTTGTTAGGCTATACAGTTTTCGTAACAAGTGGTAGAATAGTTGGAAAAATGGTTTTTGGATAATTTTCTGAAAAATATAGCATAAAATGAAGCTATTAAGATGAGAAAGTAAGGAGTGTCCATCATGGCAGAAGAAAAAGAATATTACATGACCCAAGAGGGGAAAGAAAAGCTAGAACAAGAGCTTGAATATTTAAAAACGGAAAAAAGAAAAGAAGTGGTGGAACGGATAAAAGTAGCCCGCAGCTTTGGTGACCTATCCGAAAACTCGGAATATGATGCAGCGAAAGATGAACAGGCATTTGTCGAATCAAGAATTGCTCAAATCGAAAAGATGATTCGAAATGCTGTCATTATAGAAGATTCAAATGACGATCCCAACGTTGTAGCCATCGGAAAGAAAGTTAAATTTATTGAACTTCCCGATGGGGATGAAGAGACATATATGATTGTCGGAAGCGCGGAATCTGATCCGCTGGAAGGGAAAATTTCAAATGACTCCCCGATGGCAAAAGGCCTTCTAGGCAAAAGGATAGGTGAAGAAGTTGTCGTTCAAACACCTGGTGGAGAATTAAACGTAAAAATTATTGAAGTAAGCTAAGAGGAACAGGCTCATTCCTTTCAAAACAGGATTGAGCCATTTTTATTGTCCTTTTTGAAAAGAGAATTTAATGTTAAAATAGATGGACATAAGTAGGGGAGGGAGTTCGATTGCAATCTCGTTATGGGGAAAGAAATAAAAAGCGACGCCAAAATTTATTTTTAAATGGTTCAATTGCGGTTGTTTTTATACTTATATTAGTTGTAGGCGCCAATTTGCTTTTAGGGCCGACACCGGACAAAGCTAACTCAGACGCAGCAACATCCAATCACAAGAATGATCATACGAACAGTAATGAAAATGATTCAATAGAAGTTGCCGTTGAAGAAAACGACGAAGAGGGTTCCAAAGCAGATGATGAAAGTCTCGAACAAGATGAAAACAAAGATGAAGAAGAAAAAAGTGAAGACGGTTATCAATTTAAAGGCGGAGGCCCTGAAGGACCTTGGGAACCAATCGGCACGAAACAAACAGGAGAACATGTCTCGGTGTATGAAAAAGGAACACTAGACTGGGAAGAGAAGGAAAAGGCTATTGCTTACGGTGCCGGTTTGCTTGAACAATTAAATGAGGACAACCTGATCTTTTGGAGGATTGGAAACGGGGGCAGCCCGCAAAAGTCGATCGGAAGAGTTTCTACGAAAACGGAAAGAGATAAAGTTTATGTTGTAGCAATTGAATGGATAGACGGCAAAGGCTGGCAGCCAACGAGTGTTGAAATCGAAGGGCAAAATTAATTTTAAATAAAAAGGATGAACAAAGTGAGAATTGGTCTAATCGGTGCAATGGACGAGGAAGTCAAACTATTAAAGGAAAGCATGGTAAATCTGACAACAAAAGAAATTGCGTCATACGAATTCACTTCTGGAAAGATAGAGGACCTGGAAGTCGTTTTATTGCAATCAGGCATCGGAAAGGTGAATGCAGCCATTGGCACAACATTGTTAAACCATGTGTATAAACCTTCGTATGTTATTAATACGGGCAGCGCCGGGGGGTTCCACCCGAATTTAAATGTGGGGGATGTCGTCATATCCCAAGCTGTAACATACCATGACGTTGACGTTACAGCATTTGGCTATGAATATGGTCAAGTGCCACAAATGCCTGCATTTTTTGAACCGGATGAAAAGCTTGTCGCGATTGCCGAGGCGTGCGCAAAGCAAATAGAAAACATTCAAGTCGTAAAAGGCGTGATTGCCTCAGGCGATTCATTTATGAATGATGTTGAACGTATTCGGGAGATAAAGGAAAAACTCTCAGGTTTACATGCGGTTGAAATGGAAGCAGGGGCAATTGCACAAGTTTGCTTTCGTTTTCAAGTGCCATTTGTTATTATACGTTCGCTTTCAGACATTGCTGGTAAAGATGCTCCAATTTCTTTTGACCAATATTTGCAAGTTGCGGCAGAAAATTCAGCACAGCATATATTACTTATGATTGAGGAGTTGAAAAAACATGGTTAAAAAAATGAACGTAGAAAGTTTTAATTTGGATCATACGAAAGTTGCAGCCCCTTATATTAGGCTTGCAGGTGTTGTGAACGGAGACCACGGTGACAACATTTATAAATATGATTTGCGTTTCAAGCAGCCAAATCGGGAACATATGGATATGCCAGCGCTGCATTCAATTGAACATTTAATGGCGGAAAATATTCGAAACCATATCCAAAACGTAATCGATATCAGTCCAATGGGATGCCAAACGGGTTTTTATCTATCCATCTTAAACAACAATTCATTGGAAGACGTTAGCGAAGCGTTGGAAAAAACGTTGCATGACGTATTGGAAGCGGAGGAAGTCCCCGCATGCAATGAAGTCCAATGCGGGTGGGCAGCCAGCCACAGCCTGGAAGGTGCGAAAGAAATTGCAAAGGAAATGTTGGCTGGGAAAGATGAGTGGCACATCGTGTTTGCTGAAGAAAAACGTTAACGCGTGAAGTGGAGAGATAGGAATTTGGAATTGATA
This sequence comes from Pueribacillus theae, assembly GCF_003097615.1. Taxonomy (NCBI): domain Bacteria; kingdom Bacillati; phylum Bacillota; class Bacilli; order Caryophanales; family Bacillaceae; genus Pueribacillus; species Pueribacillus theae. The sequence continues at coordinate 74,820 of NZ_QCZG01000008.1, read as the reverse complement.
TAAGAACGCAGACGAAGCACGCCGCGGACGCGCCAGCAACGTCTGCATGACCCTTAACATGTTAAAAAGGAGTCCGGATTCCGGACTCCTTTTTTTTATAGGCATCATTTTTTGTTTACGTTAGCAGCTTGTGGTCCGCGGTTACCATCAACAATGTCAAAAGTAACTTCTTGACCCTCTTCAAGTGTTTTGAAACCGTCAGATTGGATTGCTGAATAGTGAACGAAAACGTCGTCTCCACCGTCAACTTCGATAAATCCAAAACCTTTTTCTGCGTTGAACCATTTTACCTTACCGTTTTGCATTATATAATTGCCTCCTAAAAAAATTGCACACATGGTGCGTTTTACCAAATCATTGTCTTCTTTATAAATAGGTTGCTCTAAAGGTTCGGATTTATCCTCCTTTTGAACACTCCTAAATAAAGATAAAAACGCAACTTCATAAATAAGGATTGTTAACCTCGCTACCCCTTATTTTTTGAAGCTGCGTGAATTTTAATCCTTAAATTGTATAAAGAAGCAAACTGATTTGAATTAACTATACACCACCCATATAAGAAAGTCAACCAAGGAGGCAATATATATTTTTTATTAAGCACTGATTGTATGATAAAGTGGGACTATCAACATTCGAAATATAGAAAGGTTAAAGGATTCGTGTAAAACTTCATAAATTCTGCAAAAATAATTGGTATACTGTAAAGAGAGATTTAATCAGTGGGGTTCTTACTGCCAGTAATGCGGGATAACTGTGGAAAATTGCAACGGGGTGAGAGAATTGAAGGAAATCATATGTGAATGCGGGCATAAAAATCCTCCGGGGACGATGCTTTGCGAATCTTGCGGAAAACCGCTGGGAAGTGAAGAACATTCAAACGAAATTCTAAATATGAGATACGAAGGATCCGCAAGAAGATCCCAAACCTATCAAAGGACGCTGATTGATAAGGTTTGGAACTTTTTTTCATCCGTTAAAGTCGGCGTATGGATTATCGTTATTCTTGTTATCGCTTCAGCAATCGGAACTTTATTTCCGCAGGAAATGTATATACCGCCTGGTGTATCTGCGTCGACATATTACGAAGAACAATACGGTTTTTTAGGAAAACTCTATTATACACTTGGATTCCATAACTTATATAGCCAATGGTGGTACATTCTTCTATTGTCAGCTCTCGGTACATCAATTATCATTGCAAGCTTGGATCGTTTCGTTCCATTGTACCGCTCTCTTAAAAACCAGCGTGTCACTCGACATGACAGCTTTATGAAGAGGCAGCGCATATTTGGAGTGACAAAAACGAATGATCCTGATCCCATTATTTCATTAGCGAAAGATGAACTTAAGAAAAAACGTTATAAAGTGAGAGAAGAAAATGGAAATTTACTGGCGGAAAAAAACCGTTTTTCACGCTGGGGAGCCTATGTTAATCATACAGGGTTAATCATTTTTCTAATCGGTGCGATGCTGCGGTTTTTCCCCGGCATGTATGTGGATGAAATGTTCCAGCTTCGCGACGGCGAAACGAAAGCGATTCCGGGAACAAATGGAGAATATTATTTGAAGAATAACCAATTTATTTTTGAAGTTTATGATGAAAAAGATGAAAAATTTAAGAATGCCATTCAAAGTACAGAACAAGGGATGGTTGCAAAAAATTTCCAAACAAATGCTACATTATTTAAACGTGAAGACGATGCGATTCCAGGTTCAGAGCCTAAGTTAATGAAAGTGAAAGACTACCCGATTCGTGTGAATGAACCTTTGAAAGTGGAGGGCTATGCGATTTACCAAACGAGCTATAAGCTGAACGAATTACAATCGATGAGCTTTTCCCTTGAAAAAAAGAACCCCGAAGACAAAATTGGAAACTTCAATGTCGATCTTCTAAAGCCGAAAGAAAAGTACGATTTAGGAAATGGCTACACTGTTGAATTGATGGATTATTTTCCAGACTTCGAGTTTAATGAGAAAGGTGAACCGACGACAAAATCAAAAGCACCCAATAATCCTGCTTTTATCTTTAAAATGATCACACCTGAAAAGCCGGAAGGTGAAGTTAGTTTTGTGGCCATCCGGCAAAATTTGGAACCGCTTGGAGAAAATATGTACAAGCTTAGTTTCAGTGGGGTTGAAACGACAAATACGACAGCACTTACTGTGAGAAAAGACAATACGCTATGGATTTTAGCGATTGGCGGTGCAATCTTCATGATTGGCGTTGTCCAAGGGATGTACTGGCACCATCGCAGAATTTGGATTGGGCGAAAAGAGAACGAAGTTTGGATGGCCGGCCATACGAACAAAGGCTGGTTTGGCTTGAAAAATGAAATGGAATGGATTGCCGAAAAAATTGGCCTCGAAAAACCAATTGATCAAGTAGAAGAAAAAAATAAGGCTGAAGAATAAGGAGGAAGCTTTATGGAGCAGGTAAGCAGCAATTTATTGTTAATTGCTTTTATTCTTTACCTCGTCGCCACATTTGTTTTTGCAGGGGCGGTTTCGAGAAAAAAGTTTAGCACAGATAAACAAATGGCAAGAAATAAAAAATGGGGGAAAGCCGGCCTCATCATTTCAATTGTCGGTTTTTTATGCCATCTCGGCTATTTTATAATACGTTGGATCGTTAGTGGACATATTCCAAATAGCAATTTATTTGAATACGCCACATATTTCAGCATGGCGATTGTTCTCGCTTTTTTAGTCATTTATTTTATTTACAAAGTGAATGTGATTGGTGTTATCGCATTGCCAGTTGCAGCATTGCTTATTGCCTATGCGAGTGTATTCCCGCGTGATATCCAGCCGCTTATTCCAGCTTTGCAATCGAACTGGCTTGTCGTTCATGTTTCGACTGTCGCACTTGCACAAGGGGTACTGGCAATCAGTTTTGTAGCAGGTCTCGTTTATTTGCTTCGGAGCACCGATCAAACGAAACCAACAAAACAAACCTTTTGGCTTGAAGTGGTCATGTATTCCGTACTTAGTGTCATCGCATTCGTTGTTTTAACATTTTCTTTTCGAATGGCAGGTTATGAAACAACATTCACTTGGGTAGAAAAATCAGGTGAAGAAGCAAAAGTTGTTTATGAGTTGCCTGCACTTGTTGGGCCGCATGAAGGCGAAATTGTGAAAGGTAATACGTTTGGCCCATTGTTCAATGTTTCAGCGATTATCGATGCCGGCCAACTAAATACAGTGATCTGGTCATTGCTTGGAGGACTTGTGCTCTATATCTTGTTAAGACTCATTTTTAGAAGACGGGTTGCAGCTTTGATCCAACCGCTGTTTAAAAATGTCAACCTTGATTTAGTTGATGAAATTAGTTTCCGCGCGGTCGCGATTGGGTTTCCGTTATTTGCGCTTGGCGGGCTCATTTTCGCGATGATTTGGGCGCAAATTGCTTGGACGCGATTCTGGGGATGGGATCCGAAAGAAGTCTGGGCTTTAATTACATTTTTATTTTATGCGGCCTATTTACATTTGCGCCTTTCACGGGGATGGCACGGGACAAAATCCTCTTGGTTGGCTGTTATCGGATTTGTAATTATCGTATTTAACTTTGTGGCTGTAAATTTAGTGCTCGTAGGGTTGCATTCATACGCATAAAGAGGTGAACTGTGTGAAGCCTTACAAGCTGTTAATCGTTGATGACGAATGGAACATGCGAAATTTAATTAAAATTTATTTAAAAAAAGAAAACGTGCAATTAACAGAGGCCCGTAACGGAAAAGAAGCATTGTCTTTTATCGAAAAAAACGGATTTGATCTCATCCTTCTCGATATTATGATGCCGGACATGAGTGGATGGGAAGTTTGTAAAGAGGTTCGGAAAGCAAGGGATATCCCAATTTTAATGTTAACAGCTAGAACTGATGTGAAAGATATTGTGCGTGGATTGAATGGCGGGGCGGATGATTATTTAACAAAACCATTCGCCCCTGAAGAGTTGATTGCAAGGGTGAACGCATTATTAAGGCGAACGAAAAAAATGGACAAAGCGAATGCGAATCGTTCGTTGTCTTTTAAAGATCTAACGATTGATTTTGAATCAAGAACCGTACTCGTAAACGGCGAGCCGGCCGGGCTTACGCCAAAAGAATTTGAGTTGCTATATTTACTTGCAACTCACCCAAAACGCGTCTATACACGGGATATGCTCATTGAACGTATATGGGGCCCTGAACATTTTCGTGACGATCGAACCGTCGATACGCATGTGAAAAATATTCGGGAAAAAATCCGCAACAAGAACCTTTCATACGACCCAATCCAAACGGTATGGGGGGTCGGATATCAATTTGAAAGGATTGAAACTGAAGAATGAACTTAAATCGTATTGTTCTTAAATGGGGGGGGAGTATACTCCTCCTCTTTCTTATTGTATTGATTCCGACAGGGTTTATTCTCCATACGATTTACTCGGGGTTGTACTATAACGACAAAGAAGAAGAAATTAACGACCTTTCTTCGCGCTATGCAAATGCAATGAAATCTGTCCAGGATCGAGACATTTTGCAAATGTTTGTTACACTTTCCGGCTTTACCAATAATGAAGTTTATATTGTTGATAAAGATGGAATGATTGTAGCTGATTCCGGCATAGCTGGTATCGTAGCAGGGGAAAAAATTAAAGCAAATGAATTGGCCACTCTAAAAAAAGGAGAGGCTGTTGACAAAGAATATCATTTTTTGCCTTCAACAGAACGTTTTCTTGTGTCAGGGAAGCCAATTTTTAATGAGGACTCGTTTGAAGGCGGCATGTTTGTCATGTCTTCGTTAGATGCAATTGACCAATCGCTGACACAAGTAAAGCTTCTTGTTATTCTGTCGGGGATTGTGGCTTTCATGATCGCATCAGGCTTTATATTTGTACTTTCGAGAAAATTATCAGCACCTTTATTGGAAATGGAAAAAGCAACCCGAAAAATTTCAAGAGGCCATTTACAAACAAGAGTAAATATATCTTCCGACGATGAGATTGGACATCTCGCCGCTGCGATTAATGATTTGGCAGTCGAACTGGAAAGGTATCGCAGCAACCGCCAAGAGTTTTTTGCCACTATATCCCACGAACTTCGAACACCTATTACGTATTTGGAGGGGTATGCGAATGTGCTTAAAAATGAATTGTACGAAACAGAAGAGGAAAAAAAGAAGTATCTTTCCATTATTTCAGATGAAACGAAACGGTTGGTCCGTTTAATTAACGATTTATTTGAACTTGCAAAGGCGGAAGAAGAGCAGCTTACGCTAGAAAAAGAACTGGTTGATGTAAGAAAAATTATTGATGGCGTCATTGTTAAAGTTAGCTTAAAGGCCGAGGAAAAAGGGTTGAACATTGAGAAGAACTTAACGAAACATACACAACTTGTCCAAGGCGACCAGCAAAGGATGGAGCAAATTTTTATCAATTTGCTTGAAAATGCCATTCAATATACGGAATCCGGTAAAATTAAAGTCGATTTACATGAAATTTCAAGCAATCAAGTAAAGGTCACCATCTCGGATACTGGGATGGGCATCCCTGACGAAGAAATTCCATTCATATTTGAAAGATTTCACCGTGTGGAAAAGTCCCGTTCAAGAGATTTTGGCGGAACAGGATTAGGCCTTTCCATCGTTAAAAAGCTTGTAGAGATGCAGAATGGAACAATACATGTGAAAAGTACATTAGGAAAAGGTACAACATTTGAAGTTATTTTTCCAACAGCAGACAAGACATCGCTCTCTTAAATTCAAAAGAAATCGGTCTTTTTCGCCGATTCCTGCAATTCCGGCCTCTGACCTCTGACTTCCTAAGAAAGAACGCGATGGCGTTTTTCTTAATTGTACAGACACAGCCAAGCCTAATTTTTCATAGGAATGTAATGTATGTGAATTTCTATGGGGGGGTGGGCGCTTTGTCAATATTGGCTGCATTGGCTTATTTTTTTAAGCAAGTAATGTTTTTCGTTTCATTTGTGAAAAACAATGCTTTTCCGCAGCCGTTATCAAGAGAAGAAGAGAAGAAAATGCTTGTTCTTTTGGAACAAGGTGACCAAGAGGCAAGAAATCGCCTAATCGAACATAACTTACGCCTTGTTGCCCATATTGTTAAAAAGTTCGAAAATACAGGAGAGGATAATGAGGATCTCATTTCAATCGGGACCATCGGTTTAATCAAAGCAATTGAGAGCTACTCTACTGGAAAGGGGACAAAATTAGCAACATATGCGGCAAGATGTATAGAAAATGAGATTTTAATGTATTTGCGTTCGCTCAAGAAGACAAAAAAAGATGTTTCTTTACAAGATCCGATTGGCCAAGATCGGGAAGGCAATGAAATTTCATTAATGGATGTTTTGAAAGCCGAAAATGTTGACATTATTGAGAAGATCCAACTAAATATGGAAAAGAAGCAGATTTATAAACATATCCATATTTTAGACGAAAGAGAAAAGGAAGTGATTATCGGAAGGTTCGGCCTAGAGCAAAATGAAGAACTGACACAGCGGGAGATTGCAAAAAACTTAGGCATTTCAAGAAGTTACGTTTCACGGATTGAAAAAAGGGCACTGATGAAACTTTTTCATGAGTTTTATAAACATCAAAAATATACAAAATAGAAAAGCAAGAGCTGGCTAATGATAGTTGCCGGCTCTTGCTTTTCTATTATAAGAGGTTGTTCAAAAAGTCCAGAGGCACTTTTTGTGCTCCTTTTTGAACACGCACTATAAGACTGATTCTTTAAGAAGAAGTAGAGAATCATTTTTTTTTAAAAGATTCCGTCTTTCAAGCTCTTCTTTAATAAGGGCAATAAAATCATGATTTAATTGTAATTCGATTGACTTGAAATACGACTCAACAAGAAGCTCGTCCGATAGAAGCACTAATGAATTGAACATTTTATTTCCTCCCCGGAAGTTCAAGTCTTTTCTAAAAAAGATAGCAATTTATAAATTTGCTCACTCGCCAATTTAAACCAATCCAACCTCTAAACTCCAAGAAAGACGTGTGAGCGTTTTTCTTATCAATAGATTATCATGAAATTGAAATAAGAACAATCGTTCTGTTATCCACATTAGGCTGTATATAACCTGTGAGTAAATGTGTATAACAAGTAAAAACGCAATTGGAATGGTATATAATAATGTGAGTAAGTTATCCACAGAAAAAAATGAGGGAATTTGTCGAACGATTTTATTCATAAACTCGAAAGTTATGAAGCTTAAATTTCCTGGGGAATACTGGTATAATGGTTTTCTGTAGGAACTGCAAAGGTGTGAATCATTTGTTGAAATTTTTTTTGCCTGATGAATATGTGAAAAGCATATATGAGATTGATGTAGATAAACTAATAAAGCGCGGAATCAAAGGGATTGTCACGGATCTTGACAACACGCTTATTGAATGGGACCGGGCTGATGCAACTCCTGAGCTAAGCGAATGGCTAAAAAGGCTTGAAGACAAGGGATTGCTCGTAACGATTATTTCAAATAATAATCAGAAACGTGTCGAACATTTCGCACAGCCGTTAAAGCTTCCCTTTATTTTTAATGCAAGGAAGCCAATGACAAGAGCGTTTAAGCGGGCAATCAAGGAAATGGGGATAAAAAGGGAACAGACCGTTGTGATCGGCGATCAAATCTTCACAGACGTATTTGGCGGAAACAGGTTGGGGCTGCATACCATTATGGTCGTTCCCGTTGCGAGCACAGACGGTTTTTGGACAAGGTTTAATCGGAAAATGGAGCAAATCATTCTTTCAAAAATGCGAAAAAAAGGGATGATTTATTGGGAGGAAAAAAATGAATGAACACATAAGCTGTATGGGATGCGGCGTAAAGATTCAAACCACAGACAAAAGTAAAATTGGATATGCCCCTCCCCAAGCTTTAAACCGAGAAACGGTTATTTGCCAACGCTGTTATCGCCTGACACATTACAATGAAATTCAAGACGTTTCACTCACTGATGACGATTTTTTGAAAATCTTACATGATATTGGCAAACAAAAGGCGCTCATCGTGAAAATTGTCGACATTTTTGATTTTAACGGGAGTTGGATTTCAGGTATACAACGCTTTGTTGGTTCGAATGATGTATTGCTTGTTGGGAATAAAGTTGATCTGCTGCCTAAGTCCGTCAAGCACCATAAACTCATTCATTGGATGAGGATGGCTTCAAATGAACTTGGTTTAAAACCGCTCGATGTTCACCTTATTAGTGCTGAAAAGGGCATCGGTATTGAAGAATTGGCAAAAGCAATCGAACATTATAGACAAGGCCAAGATGTCTACGTCGTTGGATGTACAAATGTCGGAAAATCGACCTTCATCAATCGGATCATACAATCGTTTGGAGAGGAAAGCGGACATTTCATCACGACTTCACGATTTCCAGGAACGACGCTCGACTTAATTGACATCCCGCTTGAAGATGGCAGATCGCTTTATGATACGCCAGGGATTATCAATCATCACCAAATGGCCCATTTCGTTAATCAATCTGAATTAAAAATCATTACACCGAACAAAGAAATAAAACCTAAAGTGTATCAATTAAATGAAAGGCAAACATTGTTTTTCGGAGGACTTGCACGGCTAGATTTTTTAAGAGGAGAAAGCCGCCCATTTGTATGCTATTTCTCAAATAATCTTTATATTCATCGAACAAAGCTTGAAAAAGCTGACGAACTTTATGAAAAACAAAAAGGAAAATTGCTTATTCCGCCGAAAAACGAAAAGAAGGAAGATTTCCCTTCATTAAGAAAAAATTTATTTCATATGAAAGGTGAAAAGACTGATGTTGTTTTTTCTGGCTTAGGTTGGGTAACATTTGAAGGAAATCTAGCCGAGATTGCAGCCTATGTCCCGGAAGGAGTCGCCGTTTCACTTAGAAAGTCGCTAATATAAAAGGTTGTTCAAAAAATCCGGAAAAGGGGTGAACAAATGGGGATTTTCGGTGTTATTGGCCATCCGATTTCCCATTCGATGTCTCCTATCATGCACAACTGCGAATTTAAACAGCTTGGTTTCCCTCATCATTATACAGCGTTTGATGTCCATCCAAATGACTTAAAAAAAGCGATTGACGGGATGCGTGCACTTCACATACTAGGATTAAACGTCACGATCCCCCATAAAGTTGCTGTGATGGAGTGGTTGGATGAGATCGATGAAGAAGCAAGATTAATTGGAGCCGTCAATACAATTAAAAATGAAAACGGGCGTTTAATAGGCTCGAATACGGATGGGGAAGGATATCTTCGTTCTTTGCAAAAGCTAATTGACCATCCGTTTCACGATAAAAATGTTTTAATCATCGGAGCAGGCGGCGCGTCGAGAGCAATTGTTACCGCTCTCGCACGTTATGGCATCTCAAGAATTGATATTGCGAACAGGACATTACAGAAAGCCGAACAACTTGCAATGCATGCACGGCAATTTGTCAAATCAAACGCCATACCATTGCAAGAAGCGGAAGAAAAACTTTCAACTTACGGAATTATCGTGAATACGACATCAGTTGGCATGTCCCCTAACCTGTCTGACATGCCAATTAACATCCACCATCTAAAAAAGGGAACAATCGTATCTGATTTAATTTATAACCCTCTTTCGACAATGTTTTTAAAAAAAGCGAAAGAAAAAGGGGCAATAACCGCTAATGGGATTGGAATGTTCGTTCATCAAGGTGCATTATCGTTTGAAAAATGGCTAGGGGTTGCGCCAAATATAGAACGGATGACAGAAACGGTGCTAAAAAAGCTAGGAGGTTAAACATGCTGACAGGGAAGCAGAAACGTTTTTTGCGTGCGAAAGCCCACCATCTCGATTCCATCTTTCAAGTTGGAAAGGGAGGAGTAAATGAAAATTTAATAAAGCAAGTAGGCGATGCGCTCGAGGCGAGAGAATTAATAAAAGTTAGTATTTTGCAAAACTGTGATGAAGATAAACAAACTGTTGCTGATAAGCTTCAAGAGGGCGCACAGGCAAACATTGTTCAAGTGATCGGAAAAACAATTGTTTTATATAAAGAGTCAAAAAGAAACAAACAGATCGAGCTTCCATAAGATGCCATTTCAAAAAATAGGCCTGTTAGGCGGAACGTTCGATCCTCCTCATTACGGACATTTGCTTATTGCAAATGAAGTGCTTGAACAATGTGACCTAGATGAAATTTGGTTTGTGCCTGCATCTATACCTCCACATAAACAAAATGAAAAAATATCGGCATCAAAACATCGTTTAGCCATGCTGAAAATGGCAATTAAAAATCATCCGCGATTTCGATTATGTGCGATTGAAATTGAACGTGAAGGACCGTCATATACATATGAAACATTGGAAAGACTTGTGCATCAATACGAAGAAACGCAATTTTTTTTCATTATCGGTGCAGATATGGTGCAAGATTTGCCAAACTGGAAAAACATCGATCATTTATTAAAATTAACTACGTTTATCGGTGTCAATCGAAAAGGGCACCCGATGGAATCGCCATATAAAGAACAGATCCAGTTTGTGGAAGTGCCATTATTTGAGGTTTCATCAACGTTTTTACGCAAACGATTTCGGGAAAAAGACACTACGTGTTATTATTTACCTAAAAATGTGCGACACTATATTGAGGAGAACAAGTTGTATGAATAAAAATGATGCGCTGGAAATTGTGAAAAGGCAGCTGACAGAACGCCGCTATATCCATACAATTGGTGTAACTGACACTGCAATGATGCTTGCAGAGCGGTTTGGAGCCGACATAAAAAAAGCGGAATTGGCAGGAATCTTTCACGACTATGCAAAATTTCGGCCGAACGAGGAAATGGCTGAAATTATTAAAAAAGAAGCCATGCCTCAAGATTTACTTGATTACAGCAGTGAACTATGGCATGCCCCTGTTGGAGCTTACCTTGTAAAAAAAGAAGTCGGCATCAATGATGGAGAAGTGCTGGATGCGATTCGTTTTCATACGACTGGAAGAGCAGGAATGAGTACGTTGGAGAAAGTTGTTTTTTTAGCAGATTATATTGAACCGAACCGCTCGTTTCCGGGAGTTGAATACGTCAGGGAATTATCAAAAGACAATGTAAATCTTGCTGTTTTACAAGCGGTAAGCAACACTGTCCAATTTTTGCTAAAAAAGAATCAGCTCATTTACCCGCAAACGATCGAAACATATAATGATCTACAACGTGAAGTGAATCAAACGTAATATTTCAGGAGGTTATGTAATGGAAGGAAAGGCACTCGCTTATCGAATTGCGAATGTGGCGGATGATAAACGCGCCGAAGATATTGTGATTTTAGAAATGAAGGGGATTTCACTGATTGCTGATTATTTTTTAATTTGCCACGGAAATTCGGAAAAACAAGTGCAGGCGATTGCTGATGAAGTGAAAGAAGCGGCTGCTGAACAGAATATTTTTGTGAAACGGATTGAAGGCTACGCTGAAGCGCGTTGGGTGCTTCTCGATCTCGGTGAAATTGTTGTTCATATTTTTCATAAGGATGAAAGAAGCTACTACAATTTGGAAAAATTGTGGGGAGATGCTCCGCGTCTTAAGCTGGAGGAAAATCATTTATAATGTCGACGTATGCAAAGTTTGCTTCCGTTTATGATAAGCTTATGTCAGATATTCCGTACGAACGCTGGATCGACTATTTGAAAATTGTAACCGAAAAACATCAGCTTAAAGGCAGGCGCGTATTAGATCTCGGCTGCGGGACAGGGACAATTTCCCTTCTTTTAGCAAAAGAAGGATTTGAAATGACAGGTGTAGATTTGTCGGAAGATATGCTGGCAGTAGCAAGGGCAAAAACAGAGGCGTACGCCATTCCATTTTATCTCCAAAATATGACAGAACTTGAACTTCACAAGAAATTTGATTTGATTCTTGCCTTTTGTGATGTACTTAATTATTTGCAAACGAAAGAAGAGATTCTGCAAACCTTAAAAAGGATCTACGAACATCTCCAAGAAGGTGGCTTATTATTATTCGATGTTCACTCCATCTATAAAATGACAGAAGTGTTTGGAAATCGGACATATGCTGTGAATGATGATGAAGTATCTTATATTTGGAACTGCTTCAATGAAGGAGATTTGGGCGTTGAACATGAGTTAAGTTTCTTCATTCAAAATGAACGAGGGCTGTATGAACGTTTTGATGAAGTTCATGTCCAAAAAACATTTCCACCAGAAGAATATCGTACTTTACTTAAAAAAGCCGGATTTACTATTTTGGATTTGTCGGCTGACTTTGGCCTTTCGCTTCCAAATGAAAAAAGCGAACGTATTTTTTTTGCGGTAAAGAAGGATTTTATAGAGTGAATAGAGAAAAAGTGAAAGAGGGGTTCGAACTAGCCCCCTCTATCATAATCTGCTTATGATCTGCTGAAAAATTGTTCAGTAATTTCTTTTCGATCTTCCTCATATTTTTTGTGGGTCTCTTTAAAGAGTAAATCAAACATATCACCAACTTCGTCTTCGAGCACTTGAAGACCCATTCCAGTAATTCCCCCTTTAACATTTACTTTTTCCTGTAAGGTTTCCAAAGAGTAAACGTTTTTTTCAATTAGTTTTCCGAGCCCAATCAGCATTTCACTCGTCAATTCTGTTGCCTGTTCTTTCGTAATCAACGTTTGTCTTACAGCTGCATTGATAAAACATTGAAGTAGATAACTTAAAAAAGCTGGTCCGCAACTGACAATATCAGATGCAACTCTCGTATTTTCCTCTTCAATATAAATCGGCTGCGAAAATCCTTCCAGAAGTTCAACAAGCATTTTCTCATTTTCCTTTGATATACGTTTTCCAACTGTGATTAAGGAACAGCCACTTAACGCTCGATTTGTAATACTAGGGATTACTCTCGCAACTTGACAGGAAACCGCACCTTCTAATTCTTCCGTTGAAATGGGACTTGTTATGGAAATCAAAACTTTTTCTTTATTAAGAGATTCATTTATCTCTTTCAATAGGGGATAAAATTGGATTGGTTTTACACAAATAAAAATGAATTCGCAATTTTTTGCGATATCATTTGCGCTGGAAGCTACATGTAAATTTGGATATTGAGCTTTCAGCCGATTGGCCTTCTCTAACGTCCGATTTGTAATTGTGATGTCAGAAGCCTTTACAGAGTTGGATTCGATCAGTGCTTGGATGAGTATCGTCCCCATATTTCCTGTCCCGATGATGCCTATTTTCACTAAAGCACCTCCTGCACTCGACATTTTACATTTCATTGTATGTTTTAGAATTCTTTGATATGTATTTTTTTGGAAAATTGCGTTGATAAAAGAAGCGGCTTCCTTTTTACGACAGTGAACCTTCCGTAGGCCCTAACTGATTTAAGTCTTACTTAATAAAAGAAAAAGTTTTTTTGGAAAGGAGGAGGTTGGAGTGATGTTTTCAAAACGAGAAAAAATCATGGCAATCGTTGTTGTTTCATCTTTGCTTCTGGCAGGATGGGCTTTTTTGAATAAAGAGAAGGATGAAGATGCGGCAATCTTTTTCCAAGAAGAAATGTTACAGAATGAAAATGGCGAAAAAAATAATGAGGAACCAGTAGAGGAAGCGGCGGTACAAGAAATTATGATTGATGTGAAAGGTGCTGTAAAAAATCCAGGTGTCTATACAATGGAACAAGGTGACAGGGTTATTGACGCGATTGAAAAATCAGGCGGCTTATTAAAAAATGCAGACGAAAAACAAATTAACCTTGCAGGAATGATAAAGGATGAAATGGTTATTTATGTGCCAAAGCACGGTGAAGAAGCAGAAACACCGATCGTTACACAAAATAATCCAAACGTGGCAGAAGGTGGCGATAAGGTAAAGATTAATTCTGCTAGCTCTGAAGAACTTCAAAAGTTACCAGGCATTGGGCCGGCAAAAGCGGAAGCAATCATTTCTTATAGAGAAGAAAATGGCGCATTTAAGTCAGTTGATGACCTTTTGAATGTATCAGGCATCGGGGTAAAATCATTGGAAAAGTTGAAAGATATCATTACAATTGATTAGTGGAGATCGATTAAAACGATTCATTCGATTCATGAAGGGGGAAAACCAATTGGAAAGATTATCATGGCATCAATATTTTATGGCACAGAGCCACCTTCTCGCCTTGAGAAGCACATGTGATCGCCTAACTGTAGGGGCGACCATTACACGTGACAACCGAATTATTGCGGGGGGATATAACGGTTCCATTTCAGGCGGCGTCCATTGTTCGGATGAAGGCTGCTATGTGATTGATGGACATTGTGTAAGAACGATACACGCAGAAATGAATGCAATTCTTCAATGTGCAAAATTCGGTGTGCCAACTGAAGGTGCAACAATCTACGTGACCCATTTTCCATGCTTGCAATGTTGCAAAGCGATCATTCAAAGCGGAATAAAGAAAGTCTACTATGCAAAAGATTATCGAAACCACCCTTACGCTGTCCAACTGTTTCAAGAGGCAAACGTTCACACGGAACAAATTGAACTTGATGAAATGATTTTAGAGGCAAAGGGAAAGGAAAAGCTAGAATTTATTGCCGAACTGCTTAACCGTTTAACAGAAGCTGGAGTAAACGAAGAAGAAGTAAAAACATTCTATGAGAAAGCAAGCGCTCTATTTAGCGACTAGAGAAAAAACGTGAAAGCAAACGGATTTGTATTTGTTCTCAGCGGGATGATTGGCGTCTTGATACCCAGTCATCCACTATTCGCTTTTGTTTTTATGTTGTTGCTCATTTTTCTTCTAATGAAAATAAAAAGCAAGCGTCTCATCGTTCTTTGCATCGCTGTGCTTCTACTTTTTACGTTTCGCTCTTATCTCGCTTTTACGATGAATGTTTCAAAATTAAGCGGTGATGAAGATTCGTTCTACGGAAAGATCATTACTTTACCGAATGTGGATGGGAATCATCTCACTTTCCAATTACGGCTTCCATCGAACGAAAAGCTGCAAGTTCGCTATTATATACAGTCCCGTGAAGAAAAGGAGGCGCTTGCGCATCTTAAGCCTGGCATGGTATGCCATTTCTCCGGTAATCTTCAGTCACCTGATGGAAAACGCAACCCAGGCGGATTTGATTATAAGAAATTCCTCAACCAGCAAGCGATCTATTGGATTGCATCACCGAATCGCTTACCATTTTGTAAAATCTCCTCACTTACTTTTTTCGATCGGTTAAAACAATATAGGCAATCAGGCATTAATAAAATTGAAAAGCATTTTTCCCCGGAATCTTCAGGGATTGCGCAGGCATTAATTTTTGGGGAAAGAAAAGGGATGGACAACCAAATATTAGAAGCCTATCAATCGCTCGGTTTAGTTCATGTGTTAGCTGTATCGGGCCTTCATGTTGGCGTCATTGTCATTTTTCTTTTTTGGTTTTTTATCCGTTTTGGACTGACAAGAGAAAAAGCGGCCATCTGCCTGTTGGTTTTTTTACCCATTTATGTCGTTTTAACAGGTGCTGCCCCCTCCGTTTTAAGAGCGGCTCTGATGGCTGGTGCTATATTGGCAGCATATCATTTGAAAGAGAAATTCCATCCTCTTGATACCATTTCATTTGCATTTTTGGCAATCCTTTTATTTCATCCATATTTCCTTTTCCATGTTGGTTTTCAATTGTCATTTATCATTAGCTTTTCTTTAATTGTTTCGGCAAAAACCATTAGTAAATATTTTTACAGCAATGTTTCCCGGCTCATCGCGATTTCGGTTGTTGCACAACTGTCAGCGACCCCAATTTTAATTTATTATTTTTACCAGTTTTCATTATGGAGCCTTCTTGTCAATGTGTTGTTTGTTCCTCTGTTTTCTTCCGTTTTATTGCCTCTCTCATTTCTTAGTTTTATCGTTAGCTTATTCTCGCCATTTCTTGCTGCTCCGTTTATTTTTATATTTGAAATGTTAATAAATTTTGTTCATTGGTCACTTCATCTCGTGCAACGTTTGCCTTTTGCATCTTTTACGATCGGACAGCCTCTTCCGATTTATATCGTATTGTATTATGCGTCGATCTTTTATGGATTTATACAAATGGAAAGGCAAAATAGACTAACGCGCTCTGCGTATCGTTGCTTCATTCCTTTATTTGTATTCGCAAGTATTCAACTTATCTTTCCTTATGCGAATCCTTATGGCAAGGTAACAATGCTTGATGTTGGACAAGGGGACAGCATTTTAATTGAATTGCCATTTCGAAAAGGGGTTTATTTAATTGATACGGGCGGTTCGGTGTTTTTCGGCGAGGAAGAGGATTGGCAAATAAGAAAGAATCGATTCGATGTTGGCAAAGCGATCGTATTGCCTGCTCTTCAAGCGAAAGGCATTCGAAGCATTGACAAGCTTATTTTAACTCATGGCGATGCTGATCATATCGGAGGGGCTTGGGCGCTTTTTGATGAAGTGAAAATAAAGCAAATCGTCTATGGAAAAAGTGAAAAATATGAAGAGGAAGAAAAGCGTTTGATTCAAAAAGCAGCGGCGATTGGGATAGATATTGCTTTCGTTGAAGAAGGCATGCAATGGAAGGAAGCGGGAACAAACTTTTATATTCTTGGCCCAAAAGAGAATGAGCCAAGCAAAAACAATCGATCGATCCTTATTTATACAAAGCTAGGCGGTCTATCTTGGCTTTTTATGGGTGATGCCGAGGAAGAAAGTGAATTGCGAGTTCTTCATCGATATCCAAATCTCAACACGGATGTGCTGAAAGTAGGGCACCACGGGAGTAAAACATCCTCACAGGAACCATTTATAAACAGCATCAATCCTAAAATTGCCCTCATTTCCGTAGGGAAATCCAATTTATACGGCCATCCGAGCGAAGAAGTGATTGAACGTTTGGCGCAAAAAAACATTACAATTTTTCGAACAGATAAAAATGGCGCGATATCTTACGTTTTTTCAAATGATAAAAGGTATTTTCGTCCCACTTTGGAAAATGAAAAGTGAAAAGGCTGCTCAAATCATGAGCAGCCTTTCATTCCGGCCTGAATCCCGGCCTCAGTTTTTAGCCGACAGCTTTCATAATCACGCCGATAAAGAATATAAGGCTAAAAAATACAAATGAAAAAATAAAGCCAAACCCAGAATCAATGACATCGTTCGTTTTACTTTGAACATCTTTTTCAAATTCATTCATTTTCCGTAGCCCTCCTTTTACCCAATTTTAGTATAAGCGAAAAATATGTGAAAAGCTAGGCGGGAATCGATAATATGTGAACATTTTGAGGCCAAACTTTTCCAATGTAAGACCTTAAAGATCCAGAATATCACGATTCCTTCCAGTTTTACTAAGAGTTTTCACCTATAGGTTTTCAAAGCATAGGATAGGATAAGAAATACAAAAGAAAAACATCGCCAGCAAAAGGGTATCCGCGGGCTCTTCTTGCTGGCGTTCACATACATGGGGGATTAGTTTTTAAGCTAATCTCCCTTTTCTCTTGTCAATTCACATAAATGATTATACTCTAAAGATCGAGGTGAAAACAGTGGGTAAAGATTTTCCTCTTTATTTATTATATGGAAGTGAAAGGTTTTTAATCGACGAAGCAACACATGAAATTGTGAAATCAACTTTGGACGAAGATACATATGATTTTAATTTGGCTATTTATGATATGGGGGAAGTGGCAATCGAAGAAGCCATAGATGACGCTGAAACATTACCGTTTTTGGCTGATAAACGGGTTGTCGTCATAAAAAATCCTCTTTTTTTAACGTCTGAAAAACAAAAAAATATCGAGCACAATGTTAAAAAGCTCGAAGAGTATATAAAGAATCCTTCACCGCATTCTATTGTTATATTCGAAGCGCCGTATGAAAAGCTTGATGAACGCAAGAAAATAGTGAAGGAACTTAAAAAATCAGCGAAAGTAATATCGGCCGTCCCTTTAAAAGGCAAAGCATTAATTGAATGGCTAAAAAAAGAAGCAAGCGAGCTTCACTTTTCAATCGATGATGACGCATTAAAAAAACTTGTGCTGCTCGCAGGCACTGAACTTAGAAAGTTGAAGAATGAAATGGCAAAGCTTGCCCTTTATATTGAAGAAGGGGAGAGTGTGACTGAAGAGATGATTGATCGGCTTGTCGCGCGCACCTTGGAAGACAATGTGTTCGTGCTAGTCGATCATGTGGTGAACCAACGTATGGAAAAAGCATTCCAAACCCTTTACGATCTGTTTGAGCAAAAAGAAGAACCAATAAAGCTCGTTGGGCTTCTCGCAAGACAGTTTCGAATCATTTATCAAGTAAAGGAGTTATCGAGAAGGGGATATTCTCAAAAGCAAATGGCTTCTTTTTTAAAGCTCCATCCTTATGCCGTTCAGCAGGCAATAAGGCAAGGAAAAAATTTTTCTGAAGCAGAATGCTTTCGGCTCATTGACAAATTAGCTGAGGCGGACTACCAAATGAAAAGCGGAAAATTTGAAAAGCATTTATTATTGGAGCTTCTTTTTGCAGAAATTCCCGATCGCTCTACTGGGTAACAGTCGTGTGAATCTGATTCATATGATTGTTTTTTTGTAAAAAAATAAGGGTATTCGGAAAAGGTATACTATCCAATTATATAAATACTTTTTTTCTTATCATGGTTTCAGCAATGCATAAACTGATCACCCAGCATAACCATACAGCAATTGTGTAGGAAGTACCATATGAAAATTGCAAGGCATTGTGCGAAATGGCCACAATGATGTAGATGATCATATTGGCAAAGGCAAGAAAGAAGCTTCTTGACATCCATGAACTATGCTTTATCACATTTTTTCTTCTAATATTGATATAGCCTAGAATTGTTGTACCAAACCATAGTGTATTTAAAACGAGAAATCCAATGGTGCTCAACCATCCTCCTGTTGCAAAAAAAGAAACGTAAATACCAGGGATAAAATTTAACAAAATAGACAGCGCATAGACTCGACCATTCCAACGATGAAATTGGATAGATTTCATTCGTAATTTCTTGATCACACCCAAAGGTCCAGTGATAAGGGAGATAATAGCAAAAATTATATGTAACCTGATCATAAGTATCCACAACGATTCGTTAGTTAAAACTTCATCTTTTTTAGCAAGAAAGTTCTGAAGAGTGGGATCAACCATGAAGTTTTTTGAAAATGTATGCATGACCCACATGAACGACACGATTAAAAAAATGATCCAAATGTTATTTTTCATTTATCGTTATCCTTTCCCCTAATATTTAGGCAAATAAACCACGATTTGTCATAACAAAAACAACAGTAAAAATAAGCACAAATGTAAACCAACCGAGTGTATTAAGTTTGGCCTTATTTCGTTGCAACGCATTGTCAGGATCCTCTGCAAGAATGACTCGTTTCAAGTTATTTTGTATCATACCGATCAAAGCACCAATAAGCATAAGCAGGATGAATGATAGCACCACCCATAACAAAGAAGGATAAGTGGCATATCCCATTACCATCCATCCTCCTGTAATGATTAACAAAATTAATGCATAATGGCCAAAGCGGGTAAAGCCTACCAATGTTTTAACAGATATTTTTAATTCATGACCTGAACGTGACAAAGGAGATTTAAACGCAACTGGAAAAGCTAAAAAACTACCGAGCAATAAAGCACCTATTACATGAACAAATACAATAAATGAATACATAACTACAACTCCATTCTTAAGAAATACGATGTCCAATTCATTTTAATGAGGGAAGCATACCTGCCTTTGCTTCACCAAACATACTGTTTCCATCTACAGAAACGATAAATCTTAAAGAAAGTCTTATAGGCCTCTTCATTTCATAGACCACTTTAATTGATTCCCTTCCTGTACAATTAAAACGAAAAGATCCCCAATAGGTGTGGAAAAAGCACTTATCAGTTTGATTAGAGGAGCTGGAACTTGTTGCTTCCATTGGATTTTTATGTTTGCTTTCTTTAGGTGCATTTCCTTCAGCTTTCCAAACTATAGTTGTTCCACCGCATGTGCTTAACCCCCTTAAAGTAGTAAAAGTGAGGCGAAACACTTATTTATAGTGAATATTCGCCGATTGTTTCACAATTAGAGAATAACCTTTAAGTGTCTCAAATGATGGGACAAAAAGATCACAAAACAATCACAATCCATCACAAAAAAGTGATGTGAAGTTATCATTGTTGAAACAGTGATATACTGAAAGTTGATTTCGATGGAAGGCCCATTTCTTTAACTAGCATCGAAGGGAAGGTAGGATTATGTGAAGGAAATACAGACGATTCTGGTTGTGGATGATGACAAAAGCATTGTCGAACTACTAAGGGACTTCTTGGAGAATGACGGTTTCTATGTAAAAACCGCTTATGACGCCGATCAAGCACTGTCCACACTTAAGCAGATTACAATTGATTGCATCATTCTTGACATCATGATGCCGAGACAAAATGGTTTCGAGTTCTGTAGGCAGGTACGGGAGAAAAGTGACATTCCTATCCTCTTCTTGAGCGCCCTCAGTGATGATGTAGATAAAATTCGCGGGCTGGCCCTTGGAGGGGATGATTATATAGTTAAAACTGCATCTCCGGGTGAGATTATTGCCCGAGTGAAGGCTGTATTGCGACGCTCTGGTTCCCAGAAGGGATTTAACAGGACGATCTTGGATTATGGTGGCCTGACTTTGGATTTATCCACAAGAGAAGTATTTGTAGAGGGAAGATCCATCTCACTTACGCCAAAAGAATATGAATTATTGCGACTGTTTGCCGAGCATCCGCAAATTGTTTTTACATATGATCAATTACTTGAAAAATTTTGGGATGGAATTGGCGATAAACATACTGTCCGCGTCCATATTAGCCGCCTACGTGAGAAAGTTGAGTCCGATCCAAGCGAACCAAAATATATAGTCAATGTCTGGGGTATAGGCTACCGTTTTAAAGGAGAATAAAATGAGATCAATTCGCATTCGCACATTTTCTATACTTAGTTTGCTTTTAATCTTGATGTTGCCATGGGTATTTTACGTAACGGCCCACTTACTAACAACAAAATCACTCAGTTTCGGTACGAATGAAGCTCAGAAAGAAAATTTTAAAAAAATGAGCAACTTCATTGAAACAAATATAGAAAACTGGTCTAACCCCAAATGGCAAGATGATTTAAGAGGAAAGTTACAAGCGTTGGACATGGGTGTAGAAATTTTAACCGAATCAAATCAAGAGATTTTTCAATTTTTCCCTGAGGAGGATCACTCATTTACGCGAGCGGAACAGTTTTCAATTATGCAAGATGGACTCCTAATTGGGAGAGTAATGATTTTTCAGCCGAACCCAAGAGGGGGTCAGATGATTGTGGCCTTTACAGGTTTATTGTTAGCCTTTTTTATCATCGGTTATGTTATGCGAAGGTTCATTCTCAAACCGCTTGAGAAAATGAGCCTGGCAGTCCGACAAGTCGCAGAAGGCGATTTGGATGTCCTATTGCCAATGTCCCCGATCAAAGAAATTACGGAAGTATATGGTGGAATTCGAATAATGACAGAAGGTCTCCAAGATTCCATGCAAAAACAAGTGGAATTGGAAGAAGAACGACGATTTATCATTGCTGCAGTCGCCCACGATTTACGGACACCATTATTCGCCTTACGAGGTTATTTGGATGGTCTAGAGGAAGGAATTGCTGATTCTCCAGATAAACAAGCAAGGTATCTGGCGGTTTGTAAGGAAAAGTCAGCACAATTGGCCCGTCTTGTCGAGGATCTTTTTACATTTACAAAGACGGAATATTTGGAGATGGAACTCAAAAAAACCACGGTTAATCTTCCGAATTTATTAAAGAAGTCGATTGATAGCCTGAATCCACTAGCTAAGCAAAACAACATCTCGATTATCACAAACTATTTTGGGGACGATTGTATGATCATGGGCGATTCGTATTTATTAGAGCGCGCAATAAATAACTTATTGGATAATGCTGTCAGACATACACCACACTCTGGTAAAATTTTTATACAATGCTATAAGGACGGTAACAGAGTGGTCTTTACTGTTCAAGATACGGGGAAAGGTTTCTCTTCCGAAGAGATTCATCGCGTTTTTGATCCACTATATCGCGGTGAAGCATCACGAAATCGTTCAACCGGAGGGGTGGGGTTAGGGTTAACTATTTCAAGAAGGGTCGTTAGACGACACGGGGGTGACCTTGTCGTAGATAACCATTCAGAAGGCGGTGCACTGATAAAAGGTTGGATACCAGCTCACTGTTCTAATGCTTGATAACCCTTATTAATGCTATGTGAACATTTATTAGGTAAAATGAGTTTTCTACACTAAAATCCGAATACCCAAAAATAAAAGCGACCTTTACCAGGTCACTTGCTTTGAGCGTTGATTTTTTTAGCAAGCCTTTCTTTATGGCGTGCTGCTGTATTTTTGTGGATCACATTTTTGTTTGCTGCTTTATCAAGCTTTTTTGTTGCGAATGAAAAAGCTTCTTTCGCACCTTCAATATCATCATTTGAAAGTTTCGTTTCAACTGATTTCATCGCTGTGCGCATTGCTGACTTGATTGCAGTGTTATGTGCACGGCGTTGTTCGTTTTGACGCGTACGTTTAATTGCAGATTTAATATTTGGCATTTATGTCACCTCCTAAGTCTAACCGAAACACGAACAAAAGAAAAAATTATTTTTTCAATTAGAACAAATGTATTTTATCAAATCCAACATGCAATTGCAATAAAGAATGAAAAAGGTGAAAAGCGGTGAGAATATTTGAAGAATGAGCTATATAAGCTGAACAAAAGAATGTTGACCACAGACTGCTGTTAAAATCTTCTGTTTCTAATTTATAGAAAGAATGAGAAAAAGGGTGAAGTGATATGGAAAAAGACATTAGTTTGGAAAAGTATGAAATACGCACCGACTTAGCATTAGAAGCTCATGAAATGGTCGTTGAAAAAGAAAAAGGAACAAAAGCCGAAGATATAAATGGAGTCGCCGTAAAAGAAAGAAACGAAAGCGGCATTAAAATAACGACAGTTGAAATTTCGAAAGAAGGGGAAGAGAGAATCGGAAAAAAAGCTGGGCGTTATTTAACATTTGAAATGCAAGGCATCCGCGAAAAAGACTCAGATCTGCAGGAAACGGTTCAAGCTATTTTTTCAAAAGAATTTGCTGCTTTTTTACAGGAGCTCAACATAAAAAAAGATGCAAGCTGCCTTATTGTTGGTTTAGGGAATTGGAATGTGACGCCTGATGCTTTAGGGCCTGCAGTTGTTGAGAATGTGTTAGTGACAAAGCATTTATTTGATCTGTCCCCTGAAAGTGTGAAAGAAGGTTTCCGTCCTGTAAGCGCCATTTCCCCCGGGGTAATGGGGATAACCGGAATTGAAACGAGTGATATCATCAACGGTGTCATACAGAAAACGAAACCGGATTTTGTCATTGCAATTGATGCTTTGGCATCACGTTCGATCAGCCGAATTAATACGACGATACAAATTTCTGATACAGGCATCCATCCAGGTTCAGGGGTTGGAAACAAACGTAAAGAGCTAAGTTTTGATACGCTTGGAATCCCTGTCGTCGCAATTGGGATTCCCACAGTAATTGAGGCGGTAACGATTGCAAGCGATACGATTGACTTTATTTTGAAGCATTTTGGCAAAGAGCTTCGCGAGGGGGGCAAACCATCTAGAAAGCTTACACCTGCCGGCATGGTGTTTGGCGAACGCACTGTATTAACAGATGAGGATTTGCCTGATAAGAAAAACAGGGAAATTTTTATGGGTGTTGTCGGCAACCTTGAGGATGAGGAGAAAAAACAATTGATTCGAGAAGTCCTTGCACCTCTTGGGCATAATATGATGGTTACGCCGAAGGAAGTTGATGTATTTATAGAAGACATGGCAAACGTTATTGCCGGTGGTTTGAACGCCTCACTTCATGGACAAGTAAACCAAACGAACAGCGGAATTTTTACAAAGTGAATCTGCATAGAATGAACTAAAAATTTTAATAGCAGTCTTTTGAGTTTGAATAGCTAAACGAAGAGCACCGGAAAGCGGTCAACGTTGCTATTGCTTTCAGTCGCTCCGTAGGTCTCGAAGTGCCCCGAATACTTCCTCGCCAAACTCAAACCAACTGTAAGTAAAATTCTTTAGTACAACGTATATATTTTTTAAATCCTGTTCTTTCCTTTCAAATGTCTGCATAGATTAAAAAACAGACAAGCTTTGCTTTGAAAGGATGAAGAAGATGGACAAACCTTCTGGAATCCAAGCCTATTTTGAAGGGACAAGCCTGAAAAGGCTTGTTATAACGGGATTTATTGGATTTATAACGATTAGTTCCTTTATATTGTTGCTTACTTCGTATGAAATGAAATATCGTTTCGCATCTTCAACCATTCATAATTGGCTTACGAACTTTTCCAGCGAATCATTAATCTATGTGATGGGGATGGAAAACCGCTATTTTACAACGATACTTCCGGAAGAAAGTGAACCTCCGAATTTTTCATCAGTTGCCTTTGAATTTGCGACAAGCATTAAGCCTGGTGATATTCGCAGTCTTCTTGGAAGGGAATTGCCCGGCTTCGCATTATACGATGCGGAAATCTATGTAGCGGGGGAAGGAACGGATTATACGAGCCTGCCTATTGAGTCGTCCCCACCGATGGAGGTGCTTCTGGCAGAACGGAAAGCATCGATTGAAGAACTGGAAAAATATGAATCTGAAAATGAAGAAGTGAAACCACCTGCAATGACAACCGGAAATAAGAACGTTGTGTTTATTTACCATTCCCATAGTTCTGAATCTTATCTTCCCCACTTGGAAGGGGTAAAAAATCCGAATCTCGCCCACCATTCCAAAGTAAATATAACGATGGTCGGAAAAAAATTCAGCGAGGAATTGAAGAAAAGAGGAATCGGTGCCCAGGCCGATGAAACGAACATCATGAAAAAGTTAAATGAAAGAGGTTTAAAATTTGGCAGTTCTTATCGAATGTCACGAGAAGTTGTACAATCTGCCATGGCGAGTGATAAAAATTTAGCTTTTTTCTTTGATTTTCACCGCGATTCTCAGAGGAGAGATAAAACGACAGTTACAATTAATGGGAAAGCGTATTCGAGATTATTTTTCGTCATCGGAAAAGCAAACAAAAATTATGAAGAGAACCTTCAGTTCGCAAAACAATTAAACGAAAAGTTGGAAAAAAAATACCCGGGCTTAAGCAGAGGAATCATTACAAAAGACAAATCGCAGGGAAACGGTATTTATAACCAAGATCTTTCCGATCGTTCCGCGCTTCTTGAGGTTGGCGGCGTTGACAACACGATGGAAGAAAATTATCGTACAGCTGCAGCATTAGCGGATGTTTTTAGTGAATATTATTGGGACGGTGAAAAAGTTTCAAATAAGTGAGAAAGGAAGGAATGTGCAAAATGTCAAAATTCATTATGGCTTGCCTGCTGATAGGCGCTGTTTTTTATAGCGGGATTTATTTTGGACAGAACTTATCCGATCATCCGGGTAAAACGGGCAAGGAAGAAACAATGTTTTCGGAATATGAAGAATGGAAAGACCAGCAAAAGATAAAAGAAGAAGAGCGTGCGAACGAAACCAAGATTGAAAAAACATATGATGAAAATAAAGACAATGTCTATTCTCTCACAGCAAACGGGATTTCCAATGTATTAAAAAGCACGTCAAGAACGATCATTTTTCAATTTTTATCTGCATTTGAAAAAGCGATCCATACCTTTGTTTAATGAAACTGCAAAATGCAGTTTTTTTGTTTGGCCATAAGTTTCGCTAACACCCTGATAATTCTCGTTTATCGAGACTGCGAACGAAGTGAGTTAGCGAGAATTATACTCTGTGAGTGCTAACCATCAGTGGAGACGAAAATGATCCCCACTGATGAAGTCTCGCTTTATTGAATCAATGCTTGTCAATTGCTATAATCAAGTCTGTGTAGTTCGCCTTAGGAGGAAGAAAATGAATCGAGAAGAGAAATTAGCCCGGCAATCACGGATTCGAAATTTTTCCATTATTGCTCATATTGATCACGGGAAATCGACCCTTGCCGATCGCATTTTAGAAGAAACAGGGGCATTAACTCAGCGTGAATTAAAAGAACAAACGCTTGATGCGATGGATTTAGAGAGAGAACGTGGAATTACAATTAAGCTGAATGCTGTCCAATTAAATTATAAAGCGAAAGATGGGCAAGACTATATTTTTCATCTTATTGACACTCCAGGGCATGTCGATTTCACTTATGAAGTTTCAAGAAGCCTTGCCGCTTGTGAGGGGGCTTTATTAATCGTTGACGCTGCCCAGGGAATTGAAGCGCAGACACTTGCCAATGTTTATTTAGCATTGGAAAATGACCTCGAAATCTTGCCGGTCATTAATAAAATCGACTTGCCAAGCGCCGATCCGGAGCGGGTGAAAAGGGAAATCGAAGATGTCATTGGTTTAGATGCCAGTGAGGCTGTGCTTGCTTCCGCAAAAACAGGAATTGGGATCAGTGAGATTCTAGAACAAATTGTTGAGAAGGTCCCGCCTCCTGATAAAGATCCCGATGCCCCCCTAAAAGCATTGATTTTTGACTCATTATACGATTCTTACCGGGGTGTCGTTGCTTATATCCGTATTGTTGAAGGCAGTGTGAAAATCGGAGATAAAATTAGAATGATGGCCACAGGTAAAGAATTCGAAGTAACCGAACTAGGGGTTTTCTCACCGAAAGCGATTGAAAAAGAGGAATTAACCGTTGGCGATGTCGGCTATTTAACTGCTTCAATTAAAAATGTCGGCGATACGAGAGTCGGCGATACGATTACGAGCGTTTCAAATCCGGCAGATGAGCCTTTGCCTGGCTATCGAAAAATGAATCCGATGGTATTTTGCGGAATGTATCCAATCGATTCAAATCAATATAATGATTTAAGAGAAGCCCTTGAACGCCTGGAATTAAACGATTCTTCGCTGCAATATGAACCAGAAACTTCACAGGCGCTTGGTTTCGGTTTCCGCTGCGGATTCCTTGGGCTTCTTCACATGGAAATCATTCAAGAAAGAATCGAACGTGAATTTAATATTGATCTGATTACAACTGCACCAAGCGTTATCTATGAGGTCGAGCTGGCAGACGGTGAGCTTCTTACTGTTGATAATCCCGCAAACATGCCGCCTGCACAAAAGATAAGTTCTGTAAAAGAACCGTTTGTGAAAGCGACGATTATGACACCAAAAGAGTATGTCGGATCGGTAATGGAGCTTTGCCAGAAAAAACGCGGAGAGTTTATCGATATGCAATATTTAGACGAAAACCGTGTAAGTATCGTCTATCATTTGCCTTTAAGTGAAATTGTGTACGACTTTTTCGACCAGCTTAAATCAAGCACGAAAGGGTACGCTTCACTTGATTATGAGTTAATTGGCTACAAAGAGTCTAAACTTGTAAAAATGGAAATTCTTTTAAATGGTGAAAAAATTGATGCGCTTTCGATCATTGTCCATAAAGATTTTGCTTTCGAGCGGGGAAAAGCAATTACTGAAAAATTAAAAGAGCTCATCCCTAGACAGCAGTTTGAAGTGCCTGTCCAGGCGACAATCGGCCAAAAAATAATCGCTCGTTCAACAATTAAAGCTCTCAGGAAAAATGTCCTCGCAAAATGTTACGGGGGAGACGTATCAAGAAAGCGAAAACTTCTTGAAAAGCAAAAAGAAGGTAAGAAGCGTATGAAAACAGTCGGGAAAGTAGACGTTCCGCAAGAAGCGTTTATGGCCGTTTTGCGGATGGATAATGATTAAACGGTACAGAAATCTATGATGAAAAACGCACTTGACGAAAGATTTGTCAGGCGCGTTTTTACTTTTACGATAGGAGGCGATTCCGATCGTCCAGTCTGTTTATTTCCATATTCCGTTTTGTGAACAAATTTGTTATTACTGTGACTTCAATAAATTTTTTTTAAAAAACCAGCCGGTCGATGAATATTTGGATGATATGGCAAAAGAGATGGAAAACACGGTGAAACGTTTTTCATACTCCCGCATGAAAACAGCTTTTGTCGGCGGAGGCACGCCTTCTGTGCTGAATGAAAAGCAGTTCGACCGATTTTTTGGTGCGATCCATTCCAATTTCAAATTTGAACCGGGTTATGAATTCACCTTTGAAGCCAACCCGGGGAGTCTTGATTACGATAAATTAAAAGCACTGAAAGAATACGGTGTCAATCGTTTGAGTATCGGCGTACAAGCCTTTCAGGATGAATTGCTTAAACGTATTGGCCGGAACCATCAGGAAAATGATATTTATGAAAACATTGAATTAGCAAGGCAAGCAGGCTTTAACAATATTTCGATTGATTTAATGTCTGGCTTGCCGGGACAAACATTACGTATGTTCAAAGAATCACTTGAGAAAGCAAAAAAACTGCCTATTGACCACGTCTCATCCTATTCCCTGCAAATCGAGCCAAAAACGATTTTTTATAATCAGATGAACGCAGGAACACTTCATCTGCCGCCTGAGGAAGAAGAAACAGCAATGTTTGAGGAATTAATAAAGCAAATGAGAGATAATGGTTTTATTCATTATGAAATTAGCAATTTTGCAAAACCCGGCAAGGAAAGCAAGCATAATCTAACCTATTGGGACAATAATGAATACTACGGAATCGGCGCTGGAGCGCACAGTTATATTGACGGCGTGCGCCGAGAAAATGCAGGCCCTTTGAAAAAATACATGTTGCTCGTTAAAAAAGAAGGCTTTCCTTACTTTAGGGAAAACAGATTAACATTAGAACAGAAGATGGAAGAAGAGATGTTTATGGGGCTTAGAAAACGAACAGGCGTTTCAAAAGACATTTTTTATCACAAATTCGGCCGGACAATCGATGATGTGTATGGCAGGGCAATTGATCAACTTTTAAAAAAGGGGCTCATTACGATCGATAACGAAAGTGTTTGTTTAACAGAACAAGGTGTTTTTTTAGGCAATGAGGCTTTCGAAGCGTTTTTAATTGATGGATAGCTTTTTTGTCGGGCAAAAGGATTGACAAAAGGGAGCTCGTTTTGATACTTTATAAGTACATTTAGCACTCAAATGTCAAGAGTGCTAACAGAGGTGATTATCATCATGTTAACGGAGCGCCAGTTGAAAATTCTTCGTGTTTTGATTGATGACTATATTCTCCATGCAGAACCGGTTGGTTCACGTACAATTTCAAAACGGGGTTCTATTAATTACAGCCCTGCAACGATACGAAATGATCTAGCTGATTTGGAGGAAATGGGGTATCTGGAGAAAACCCATAGCTCATCTGGGCGAATCCCGTCGGAAAAAGGTTATCGCTTTTATGTTGATCATCTTTTATCACCTTTTGTTTTTGATCATAATGAGCTTGAAAACATAAAATCATTATTCACTGAGAAGTTTTATGAATTTGAGAAGGTGATTCAAGAATCGGCAATTATTCTTTCTGAGCTAACGAATTATACTTCGATCATATTGGGACCTGAAATGTTCGAAACAAAGCTAAAGCATTTACAAATTATCCCAATTTCAGATACAATTGCTGTTGCGATTATTGTCACAGATACAGGCCAAGTTGAAAACAGGACCATTTCGATTCCAGATGATCTTGATTTATCTGAGTTGGAGAAAGTCATTAACATACTCAATGAACGCTTAAAAGGTGTTCCAATCGTCCAGCTTAGGAATAAGGTCTTTAAAGAAATTGATTCTGTTTTAAAAGCTTATATCCATAATTATGGACAAGTAATGAACATGCTTGCTACGCTGTTTTCAAATGAAAAGAGAGCAGAAAAGGTGTATTATGGCGGGAAAAACAATATTTTGGCTCAGCCCGAATTTCGTGATTTGGAAAAAGTACGGCTATTGCTTGATACAATTGAAGAAGAAGAATTAATTTATCAGATTTTACGGACAGAAAACGATGGAATTGAAGTAAAAATAGGACATGAAAACGACTTGCAAGTGATGAAAAATTGCAGCTTGATCACCGCATCGTATTCTGTCGTCGGCCAACATGTAGGCTCGATAGCCATCGTCGGGCCGACAAGAATGGAATATAAACGGGTCATTGGCCTCCTTGATTTTATTTCGAAAGACTTGACAAAAGCTTTAACGAAACGGTATCAGTAATTTTGAAGAAGGGCACAGTGGTAAATGAGATGGAGGATTCTGTCTTCCATCCCTTTGCTATTTCCAAATACTATGTTTAAATTTATTAAAGAACAACCTTTACGAGGAATTGACATGTAAGGAGTGTCGTCATGGATAACCAGAAGGAAGAGCGTACTTCAAACGTTCTCAATGAAGAGGAAATGGAAGAAACAGAAAAGGCCCAAGAAGAAAAGGTAATCGAAGAACAGCAAGAAAACGCGGATGAACAACTTGAAAACGTTGAAGAAACAGAAGTAGACACTGAAAAGGAAAGAGCTGAAAAGGAAAGAGCTGAAAAGGAAAGAATCGAAGCGGAATTAAAGGAATTAAACGAACGTTTTCTCCGTGTTCAAGCTGATTATGACAACTTCCGAAAACGGACGAAAGCCGAAAAGGAAGCGGCTGCAAAATACCGCTCGCAATCTCTTGCGGAGCAGTTGCTGCCGGTGCTTGACAACTTTGAGCGGGCTCTATCGGTCGAAACGACAAATGAAGAATCGAAATCCATCTTACAAGGTGTAGAAATGGTTTATCGCCAGTTTCTGGAAGCTTTGAAGCAAGAAGATATTGAAGAAGTGGAAGCTTATGGCGTTCCATTTGATCCGAATAAACATCAGGCAGTCATGCAAGAAAAATCTGAAGAACATGAACCAGGAATTGTGTTAGAAGTCTTGCAAAAAGGCTATCGGCTAAAAGATAGGGTGATTCGCCCAGCAATGGTGAAAGTAAACGAATAAATCACTTACTTAATGATGTCATGGGAGGAACAATAATGAGCAAAATTATCGGAATTGATTTAGGTACAACAAACTCTTGTATAGCAGTGATGGAAGGCGGGGAAGCAACCGTTATCCCTAACCCTGAAGGCAACCGGACAACACCTTCTGTTGTTGCTTTTAAAGATGGGGAACGATTAGTAGGTGAAGTTGCGAAACGCCAAGCAATCACAAATCCAAACACAGTTCAATCGATTAAGCGCCATATGGGAACCGATTATAAAGTGGAAATCGAAGGCAAATCTTATACACCTCAAGAGATTTCGGCGATCATTTTACAAAAATTAAAATCATATGCCGAAGATTATTTAGGTGATAAAGTGACGAAAGCTGTGATTACGGTACCCGCCTATTTCAATGATGCGGAAAGACAAGCGACAAAGGATGCAGGAACAATTGCCGGCCTTGAAGTGGAGCGTATCGTAAACGAACCAACTGCTGCTGCGCTTGCTTACGGGCTTGAAAAAGAAGAAGATCAAACGATCCTCGTATTCGACCTTGGCGGCGGAACATTTGACGTTTCAATTCTTGAACTCGGCGACGGAATTTTTGAAGTAAAATCAACTTCTGGCGACAATCGTTTAGGCGGTGACGACTTTGACCAAGTCATCATCGATTATCTCGTTTCTGAATTTAAAAAAGAGAATGGAATCGATCTTTCTCAAGACAAAATGGCGATTCAGCGCTTAAAAGATGCTGCAGAAAAAGCGAAGAAAGATCTCTCTGGTGTCATGCAAACGCAAATTTCACTGCCGTTTATCACGGCAGATGCAACAGGACCAAAGCATTTGGAACTGAATTTAACAAGAGCGAAATTCGAGGAATTATCAGCAAATCTTGTTGAACGGACAATGGGGCCAACAAGACAAGCCCTCAAGGATGCTGGCCTGAGCGCAAGTGATATTGATAAAGTAATTCTTGTCGGTGGTTCTACAAGAATTCCTGCAGTTCAGGAAGCTATTCAAAAAGAAATAGGAAAAGAGCCTTCAAAAGGAGTCAATCCGGATGAAGTGGTAGCACTTGGTGCTGCGATTCAAGCAGGTGTGCTTGCGGGCGATGTAAAAGACGTCGTTTTGCTTGACGTAACCCCACTGTCTCTTGGAATTGAAACAATGGGCGGCGTATTTACGAAACTAATTGAACGTAATACTACGATCCCAACAAGCCATTCGCAAATTTTCTCAACAGCAGCTGACAACCAAACATCTGTTGAAATTCACGTGCTTCAAGGAGAGCGTGAAATGGCAGCCGACAACAAAACGCTCGGTCGCTTTCAACTTACTGATATTCCTCCTGCACCAAGAGGAATCCCTCAAATCGAAGTATCATTTGACATCGACGCGAACGGGATTGTAAACGTCCGCGCAAAAGATTTAGGGACAAACAAAGAACAATCAATTACAATTAAATCATCTTCCGGACTATCTGAGGAAGAAGTTGAAAAAATGGTACGCGAAGCAGAAGAGAATGCGGAAGCAGACAAAAAGCGCCGCGAAGAAGTTGAACTGCGCAACGAAGCGGACCAACTCGTATTCACCGTTGACAAAACCTTGAAAGATTTAGAAGGAAAAGTTGACGAAGCTGAAGTGAAAAAAGCGAACGATGCAAAAGAAAAGCTTCAAGAAGCATTAAAAGGAAATAATTCAGAAGAAATCAGAAAAGCAAAAGATGATTTATCTGAAATCGTTCAACAGCTTTCGGTTAAATTATATGAACAAGCTGCGAAAGAAGCACAAGCACAGCAACAAGGCGAACAAGGAAATTCTGGAAAGCCGAATGATGACAATGTTGTTGATGCCGAATATGAAGAGGTAGACGACGACAAAGATAAATAATCATAATTAATGAAAAGTCAAAGTCAGGGAATTCTTGGCTTTGACTTTTTTGCGAATACGAATGGTGTTATGATTAAGCAAGACTTATCGGGAGTGGATAGTATGAGTAAACGGGACTACTATGAAGTTCTTGGCGTTTCGAAAGATGCGTCACAGGACGAAATTAAAAAAGCGTACCGAAAGCTCGCCCGGAAATACCATCCGGACGTAAACAAGGATGCGGACGCCGCGGAAAAATTTAAAGAAGCAAAAGAAGCTTATGAAACATTAAGCGATCCAAATAAGAAAGCCCATTACGATCAATTTGGCCATACCGAGCCAAATCAAGGCTTTGGCGGGCAAGGCGCTGACTTTGGCGGATTTGGCGATATTTTCGATATGTTTTTCGGAGGTGGAGGAAGACGCAATCCGAACGCTCCGAGACAAGGGGCTGATCTTCAATATTCAATGACCCTTCAATTTGAAGAAGCTGCATTTGGAAAAGAAACAGATATTTTTATACCAAAAGAAGAAGTATGCCAAACGTGCGGTGGAGATGGGGCAAAGCCTGGAACGAAGCCGGAAACTTGTTCTCACTGCGGAGGAACCGGGCAGCTGAATATTGAGCAAAATACTCCGTTTGGCAAAATTGTGAATCGAAGGGTTTGCAACTACTGTAATGGAACAGGAAAAATCATTAAAGAGAAATGCCGCACTTGCCACGGCAGCGGGAAAGTAAAAAGGCAAAAGAAAATTCATATTAAAGTTCCCGCAGGTATCGATGAAGGCCAGCAAATCCGTATCGCAGGGCAAGGAGAACCAGGTGAAAACGGCGGGCCTCCAGGGGATTTATTTGTCGTTTTCCATATTAAGCGCCACGAATTCTTCGAACGGGACGGAGACGATATTCTTTGTGAAATGCCATTAACGTTTGCCCAAGCAGCTTTAGGTGATGAAATTGAAGTTCCAACGCTGTATGGCAAAGTAAAGTTAAAAATCCCCCCAGGAACGCAAACAGGTACGAAATTCCGCCTGAAAGGAAAAGGCATTAAAAATGTCAGAGGGTACGGCCAAGGGGACCAACACGTAAATATCCGGGTCGTTACACCGAAAAACTTAACAGAAAAACAAAAACAACTCCTTCGCGAATTTGCGGAAATAAGCGGCATTCATCTGGATGAACAACATGAAAACTTTTTCTCAAAAGTTAAAAAAGCGTTTAAAGGCGACTAATTTTTGAACAACCTCTTTAATGAAAGGATTTGAGATCATTGCAATGGGCGGAAATTTGCATCCATACGACACAAGAAGCTGTAGAAATCGTCTCAAACATATTGCATGAAGCTGGGTCTGGCGGTGTTGTCATTGAAGATCCGAAAGATTTAGTCAATCTATGGAATACGCCGTACGGTGAGATCTATGATCTCAATCCTGACGATTATCCAGAGACAGGTGTGGATGTAAAAGGTTATTTTCCAGCGGATGAAGAGTTGGACAAAACAATCGAATCCATCAAAAGAATGATAGGACAGCTTTCGGATCGAAATATCGATTTTGGCAGCAAAACGATTGAAGTAAGGAATGTGGACGAAGAAGACTGGGCAACATCGTGGAAACAATATTATAAGCCAATTTCAGTGACGGATAACATCACCATCGCTCCGATATGGGAGAACTATGAACGAAAACATAAAGATGAAATCGTCATTGAGCTTGATCCTGGCATGGCCTTCGGCACTGGAACACATCAAACGACAACACTATGCATCAAAGCGCTTGCGAAGTTCATCAAGCCGGACGATCACGTCATCGATGTAGGTACAGGCTCAGGAATTTTGAGCATTGCTGCTGCTAAACTGGGAGCCGGCCGCGTCTTGGCTTACGATGTTGATCCGGTTGCCGTCAGCAGTGCGAAAGAAAATATTAAATTAAATCACCTGCAATCGAACATCACAGTTGAGAATAACAATCTCCTTGATCATATTGATGAAACAGCCGATCTAATTATTGGAAATTTGCTTGCTCCTATCGTTATCCAGTTAGCCAACGATGTGCCCCGCGTTTTAAAAAAGAACGGCTTGTTCATTTCCTCCGGCATTATAAAAAGTCAACAGAAGCTCGTTGAAGAAGCCTTATTAAAAAGCGGGCTGGCTGTGGAAGAAGTGATGCAGCAAGATGACTGGATTGCGGTTATCGCAAGAAATGTGGAGGAATGAGATGCAACGCTATTTCGTTCAAGCTTTTGATGGAGATACCGTGACCTTGGCAGGGAATGATGCTAGGCATATTTCACGCGTCATGCGGATGGCAGCAGGCGATTCCATTATTTGCAGTGACGGCAGCCGCACTGCGCGATGCAAGCTCCAAGAAATAACGAATGAAAAAGTTTCAGCGAACATCGTTGAATGGATGCATGAGTCGCAAGAGCTCCCTGTTTCTGTTACAATTGCACAAGGATTGCCAAAGGCGGATAAGCTTGATTACATTGTTCAAAAAGGGACAGAGCTTGGAGCCGCTGGGTTTCTTCCGTTTGCGGCCGAACGATCCATCGTAAAATGGACAAAAGAAAAGTCCGAAAAAAGGGTGGCAAGGCTTGAAAAAATTGCAAAAGAAGCGGCAGAACAGTCGCACAGGCAAACGATACCGTCCATTTATCCCCCGGTCACATTCGATGATCTCCTTCAAAAAGGTGAACAGTATCAATTGAAAATTGTCGCTTATGAGGAAGAAGCAAAAAATAAAGAGGATAACGATCTTCCTAACGTGCTTAAAACGATCAGTCACGGACAATCAATTCTGTTTGTTGTCGGCCCTGAAGGCGGGTTTTCAAAAGAAGAGATCGAACAGTTGAAAGAACATCATTTTCACATTTGCGGGCTTGGTCCGCGCATATTGCGTACAGAAACGGCTTCTCTTTATTTTTTAGCCGTCGTATCATACGAAACAGAACTAATGAGGTGATAACATGTCTTCCGTTGCTTTCTATACACTTGGCTGCAAAGTGAACCACTACGAAACAGAAGCCATCTGGCAGCTATTTCTTAAAGAGGGCTATGAGCGTGTCGATTTTGAAAAACGCGCAGATGTTTATGTCATTAATACATGTACCGTTACGAACACGGGCGATAAAAAAAGCAGGCAAATGATTCGGCGTGCGGTTCGCAAAAATCCTGACGCGATTGTTTGTGTAACAGGATGCTATGCGCAAACCTCTTCAGCTGAGGTCATGGATATTCCGGGTGTTGATATTGTTGTCGGCACACAAGATCGCGTGAAACTGCTCGAGTATATTGAACAGTTTAGAAAAGAAAGAGAGCCGATTAATGGCGTAGGGAACATTATGAAAACGAGGGTGTACGAAGAACTAGATGTTCCTTCTTTTACTGACAGAACGAGAGCCTCTCTCAAAATTCAAGAAGGCTGCAACAACTTCTGTACCTTCTGCATCATCCCTTGGGCCCGCGGCCTTCTTCGCTCGCGCGAACCGGGTGCGGTCATTAAACAGGCGCAGCAGCTTGTCAATGCGGGCTATAAAGAGATTGTATTAACAGGCATCCACACGGCAGGGTATGGCGAAGACATGAAAGATTATAACTTTGCCCAACTTTTGCGTGATTTAGATGAGAAAGTGATCGGCCTAAAACGCCTCCGAATCTCTTCCATTGAAGCAAGCCAAGTAACTGAAGACGTGATTGAAGCAATTGATTCTTCGGATAAAATTGTCCGTCATCTGCATATTCCGCTTCAATCCGGATCGGATACTGTCCTCAAAAGAATGCGGAGAAAATATACGATGGACATGTTCGCCGATCGTCTGAATAAATTAAAGAAAGCATTGCCAGGTCTTGCGGTCACCTCTGATGTTATCGTTGGTTTTCCTGGGGAAACGGAAGAAGAGTTCATGGAAACTTACAATTTTGTGAAAGAGCACAAGTTCTCTGAGCTCCATGTGTTTCCATACTCGAAAAGAACGGGAACCCCGGCAGCCAGAATGGACAACCAAATTCCAGAGGAAATAAAAAATGACCGTGTCCATCGCTTAATTGCTCTTTCCGATCAGCTTGCAAAAGAATATGCTTCACAGTTTGAGGGAGATGTGCTTGAAATCATTCCCGAGGAACCGTTTAAAGAAGATCCGGATTCAGGCCTATACGTGGGCTATTCCGACAACTATTTGAGAATAAAAGTTCCAGCAACAGAAGATATGGTAGGTAAACTTGTAAAAGTAAAACTTATAAAAGCAGGCTACCCCTATAATGAAGGACAGTTCGTTCGAGTGCTTGGCGACCATGTGTCAATGACATCCTAGGCGGTTTCTGACTCCACGTTTACTTTCATTCAATTTGCGGTATTGTAATTCAAAAAGGAGTAAAAAAACGATGCACCCATTTTCGAGTATAATTGACCATACCCTTTTAAAAGCAGATGCAACATCAAAGGAAATTGAAGAGCTTTGTGAGGAAGCAAAAGCTTTTCAATTTTGTTCGGTGTGCGTCAACCCTTTTTGGGTAAAAAAAGCGAAAGAACTGTTAAAAGGCAGCGCAGTCAAAGTCTGCACAGTCATCGGCTTTCCGCTTGGATCCACAACAAGTGAAACAAAAGCGTTTGAAGCAAATGAAGCAATCGAAAATGGCGCCGATGAGATTGATATGGTGCTTAATATCGGCGCTTTAAAAGAGGGCAAAACGGAACTCGTTGAAAAGGACATTCAATCCGTCGTTATGGCAACGAGAGGGCGCGCGATTGTAAAAGTCATTATAGAAACTTCCTTGCTTACAGATGAAGAGAAAAAAACCGCTTGTGAGATAGCGGTAAAAGCTGGGGCACATTATGTAAAAACATCGACAGGCTTCTCAACTGGAGGTGCCACAGTTGAAGATGTTGAACTCATGCGTAAAGCAGTAGGGCCTGATATCGGTGTAAAAGCATCCGGCGGCATCAGGGATCGTGAAACAGCCGAAGCCCTCGTGAAGGCCGGTGCGACAAGAATTGGTGCAAGCGCAAGCGTTGCAATCGTTTCAGAAGGATAATAAAAAGCTAGTTGTTTTTCTAAAAATTAAAAATTAGTCTGCTCAACAACTTGAGTTTTCTGAAAAATTTATTTATAGAATCAATTTCATAAATTAAACCCTTAGAGCCCCAAGACTTTTGAGACGCAAAAAAAGGAGTACCTCCCCAAAATGTCGAAATGAGTAGTTACCACAACAAACTCAAAGACTGGAGGAAGACTCCCTATGACTATTATACGACAAGGAAGCCTGTTTGACCTGCAAGAATTATATGATTTAGAACCTACCCAACGATTTGAAGCTATCTTTTCAGCCATTGACATTGACCCGATCTTCGCTGTGGTAACGAAGAAATCACGTTTTGGCAGACCTGTTGACCTTAACTATGCAGCTATGATTTACTCCTTGATTGCCAGAATTACGGAACGAATTCCATTCATCAAAGATTTAGTGAAACGATTAAAGAATGATATGATTTTCCGTCTTGATTGTGGATTTTTGGTATCTGATTCTGTGCCATCAGAAGCAGCTTACTCAAGAATGATTACTGTCATCAGTGAATCGAATGTTTTGGAAAGAGTTCAAGAAACACTTCTTCATCAAGCGATCACTGAAGGTTTTATTACAGATAACACGGTTGCCATTGATGCCACACACTTTGAGGCACGAGATCAGGCACCTCCAAAGGAAGAAAAACCCAAAACTGAACCCAAGAAACGTGGTCGTAAATCAAAAGAAGAACGGGAACAATGGTTAATTGAAAAAGCAGAACGTGAAGCCAGTCTTCCTCTTTTTGAAAAGAAAATTGAAGATCAGTTAGACGTTTCTTTAGTCGAACTTCGCGCTGAAATTCCCCAAGATCCTGAATGGGGTGTAAAGAAAAATAGCGAAGGGAAAAATGTGTTTTGGTACGGCTATAAAGCTCACTTAGCTGTCGGGACATCGAGCCAATACATTTTCCAATCCCTTTTTTCTTCTGGTAACCTGAATGACGGAAAGGGAGCGATTCCTTTATTAAAGGGTATTCATGAACGTCTACCTCTGTCTTCTCTACGCTATGAAACCATGGATGCAGGCTATGATTTCGAACCCATTTATACGCAAATTCACCAAATGGGGCATCAAGCTGTTATTGCTTATAATAAACGTAATGAGCCTGAACCTATTGGCTTTGATAAACATTTTGCACCCACATGTTTCCGGGAACATTCCTATCGTTACGACAGCTTTGACCCGAAATATGAAACACTAAAATACACACAACCAAAAGAATGTAAAGATTGTCCCTTAGCTAACGAAGGCATCTGCCAAAAGGTGTATAAAGTCAAAATCACCACGGATCTAAGAAAATACACTGCCCCAGCTCGGGGATCAAAAGCTTGGAAGACGATATTTAAACGTCGTACCGCTGTGGAGCGTGTAAATGCTTATCTCAAGGGATATTTCCAACTGAACAATGTTCGTTATCGTACTGGGAAACGTGCCAAGGTGCATTTTGATATCGTTACTTTAGTTTATAATGCTTCAAAATTAGCTGCCGATCGTATCAATGCCATGTTAAATCAACAACAAGCTGCTTAAATTTTAAAATTTTTAACAGAAATCAAATTCTGCAGGTCTGTGTTTCTTTAAAATATGGAATTATGAAATTGATTCTATAGTTAAACTAGGTGTTTTCAAAGATTCATATTTTTTGCACGTTAGGAAAGTATAAATTTGTTGCACGGTAGAAATTCGGCGCCGTAACAAATTTTAGGTCCTAAGCATAAGTGCAATTATGCCTCTGCCTGCTCCTTTAAGGCTAGCCAATTGGCAAGTTTTCTTTAAAAACATTCTACATGTTTTATGCTTTGCAACTAACATTGTAAAAGGGAGGGCAACATGTATTTCGAGTACAGCGACAAAGTAAAGGATCTTCAAAAAAAAGTTACTGAATTTATGGAAGAATACGTGTATCCAAATGAAAAGACATACGAGGCTCAATTGAATGCCGGCGATAGCCGTTGGGTTGCTCCGCCAATTATGGAAGAGTTGAAAGAGAAGGCTAAGAAAGCCGGGTTATGGAATTTGTTCCTTCCTGAAAGTGATTACGGCGCAGGTCTAACAAATCTTGAATATGCCCCATTATGTGAAATTATGGGTCGCTCCCCCATTGGTCCTGAAGTATTTAACTGCAGCGCACCTGATACAGGGAATATGGAAGTACTTGTACGATATGGTACAGAGGAGCAAAAAGAAAAATGGCTTAACCCTCTGTTAAACGGTGAAATTCGTTCAGCATTTTTAATGACTGAGCCTGGCGTTGCTTCATCAGATGCGACAAATATTCAATTGAATATGGTAAGAGATGGAGACGAATATGTCATTAATGGCCGCAAATGGTGGTCCTCTGGTGCGCTTGATCCCCGCTGCAAAATTGCGATTGTCATGGGAAAAACGAATCCTGATGCGCCAAAGCACCAGCAGCAATCACAAATCCTCGTTCCGCTCGATACAGAAGGGGTGGCGATAAAGCGTTACTTATCAGTATTCGGGTATGACGATGCACCACATGGCCATGCAGAAATTGAATTAAAGGATGTGAGAGTCCCTGTTTCAAATGTTATTTTGGGCGAGGGAAGAGGATTTGAAATTGCACAAGGCCGCTTGGGCCCTGGCCGGATTCATCACTGCATGAGAACAATCGGCGTTGCAGAACGAGCGCTTGAACTGCTCATTGAGCGAGTCCAACAGCGCACGACATTTGGAAAGCTGCTTGCCGATCAAGGTGTTATCCGTGAGTGGATTGCTGATTCAAGAATGGAAATTGAACAAGCTCGTTTATTAACACTTAAAGCGGCTTACATGATGGATACAGTCGGAAACAAAGTGGCGAAAAAGGAAATTGCGATGATTAAAGTCGTTGCTCCTAATATAGCGCTTAAAGTAATTGACCGAGCAATTCAAGCATTTGGCGCAGCTGGAGTCAGCCAGGATACACCGCTTGCATCTATGTATGCAAAAATTCGCACGCTTCGCTTAGCTGACGGGCCGGATGAAGTTCACAGAAACGCCATTGCAAAACAAGAATTAAGAGAAAATCCAATTATCCAAAAGTGAATGGATGAACGTAAGGCTTTGCGTTTTCAAAGTTGATGACGCTTCTCATATTCGTTGGCAGCCAGAAAGCATTCAATTTTTAAGATAAAAAACAGAAAGCAAATTG
Source organism: Pueribacillus theae (assembly GCF_003097615.1). NCBI lineage: Bacteria > Bacillati > Bacillota > Bacilli > Caryophanales > Bacillaceae > Pueribacillus > Pueribacillus theae. The sequence goes on along the minus strand of NZ_QCZG01000008.1, from coordinate 33,856 downwards.
AATTTGCTACATACATAGGGGGTATGTTTCGTTTATGCATGTGAAAGAAATTTTTGACTTAACAGGAAAAACAGCAATTGTTACAGGCGGAGGAAGAGGTCTTGGCGAAATGATGGCAGAAAGCTTTGCTGAAGCTGGCGCTAACGTTGTCGTCTGTTCCAGAAAATTAGAAGCTTGTGAAGAAGTAAGCAAAAAATTAAAAGAAAGGGGAGTTGGTTCGCTCGCTTTTCAATGCGATGTTACCAATCCTGATGACATTAAACATGTTGTTGACGAAACGCTGAAGGAATTTGGGCAGATCGATATACTCGTCAATAACAGTGGAGCAACATGGGGAGCGCCATTTTTGGAAACCCCGCTGGATAAATGGAACAAAGTTATGAACGTCAACGCAACGGGAACTTTTTTATTCTCACAGGCTGTTGCCGGACATATGATTGAACGCAAACAAGGGAAAATCATCAATATTTCCTCAGTTGCAGGTTTAAAAGGAGCTGCAGAAGGAATGATGGACACTGTTGCATACAATGCAAGCAAAGGAGCGGTCATTTCCTTTACGCGAGATCTTGGTGTAAAACTGGCAAAACATAATATTCAAGTAAACGGAATTGCACCCGGTTGGATTCCTACGAAAATGTCTCAAGGCTTGCTTGAGAAAGTTGGAGACAAGTTTTTAGAAAGGATTCCTGCAAAAAGATTTGGAAAAGACTCGGATATGAAAGGAGCGGCATTATTTTTAGCCTCAACAGCATCTGACTATGTCGTAGGTCAGACAATCGTTGTTGATGGAGGTCAAATTTCTTCGTAAAAGGATAAACAAACCAGTCTATCATAATTACTATGTAGGTGGAATAAAAGAATTTTAAGCAGCCGTCTTTTGAGTTTGAATAGCTGAACGTAGAAAGCTGGAGAGCGGCCATCATTGTATTTTCTTTCTTTCAATCGCTCGGAAAGCTTCGGAGTGTCTTAATAGCTTTTTTGTCAAACTCAAACCAACTGTGGATTAAAGTTCTTTGGTTCCTTTCTTATAGGAATTATCAATACATAATGAAAAAAGGAGAATTGAGAATGGCAAAAAATGACAGAGATCCAGTAATTGTATCTGCGGTTCGTACGGCTATCGCAAGACAGGGAGGGGCGCTTGCAAGTTTAGACGCACATGTATTTGGCGCCGAAGTCATAAAGGAAGCTGTAAAGCGTGCAAAAGTTACTCCTGAAATGATTGATGACGTTATTTTCGGAAATGTGTTAAGTGGCGGTGGAAATATTGCAAGATTGACAGCCTTGCAAACAGGATTGTCAGTTGACGTTCCGGGATTGACTATCGATCGCCAATGTGGTTCGGGGATCAATGCCGTTAATCTGGCTGCCCAAGCAATTCGGTCTGGAGCTGGAGATGTATATGTTGCGGGTGGAACAGAAAGTATGACGAGGGCGCCATACTTAATGAATCGGCCATCAAAAGCCTATAGCCCTACTCCGCCCCAGTTCCGCAAGTCCATGCTGTCACCAAAAGAAATTGGCGACCCGCCAATGGGAATCACTGCTGAAAACCTTGCCGAAAAATACAATATAACGAGAGAAGAGCAAGATGAATACGCATACGAAAGCCAGAAGCGTATGGCAAACGCAATGAAAAATGGCTTTTATGATGAGCAAATTGTTCCAATTTCAGTGCCTCAACGAAAAGGCGAACCGATAATATTCGATAAAGATGAACATCCACGTCCAGAAACGACGATGGAAGCACTTGCGAAACTTCGCCCGGTATTTAAAGAGGGGGGAACAGTGACGGCTGGAAGCAGCTCAGGGTTAAATGATGCCGCTTCGGCGCTTGTCGTTATGTCTCGGGCAAAAGCCAATGAATTAGGACTTGAAATACTCGCTGTTGTTAGAGACTATGCTGTAGCCGGGTGTGATCCTAACATAATGGGAATTGGCCCCGTTCCAGCAACGCGAAAATTAATGGAAAGAACGGGCCTATCAATCGACGATTTCGATGTCGTTTATTTGAACGAAGCGTTTGCTGCCCAAGTTCTAGCATGCAACAAAGAACTTAACATCGATCGAGATAAGCTAAATGTAAACGGCGGCGCAATCGCACATGGCCACCCACTCGGAGCGACTGGCGGTATTTTGGTCACAAAAGCAGTTTACGAATTGAAACGTACAGGAAAAGTACGTGCCCTTGTTACTGCTTGCATCGGTGGAGGCCAAGGAATTTCCACTGTAATTGAAAGAGATGAGTAAGTTTGTGAATTAAAAAAATGGCAGTGGCATTAGGTATGCCGCTGCCTAAACTTTCATTATGGTAGTATAGAGAAATATATGGTGGGAACAAAAGATTTTAATAGCAGTCTTTCTGTGTTTAAAATTCTTTTGTTCAACTTATATTGAACAGGTCTAATTTGATTTTTTTTTTGGAGTGAGTGGAGTGAAGCATACCATTGAAGTGAAAGTCCGTTTTTCAGAAACAGATTTATTAGGGCATGTGAACAATTCAAGTTATTTCGTTTATTTGGAAGAAGCACGTGTTGAATTTTTTAAAAAGACAAAACCTTATAGCAAAGAAAAGTCTTTTGTCGTTGCTTCTGTTAAATGTGATTTCATTCGTCAAGCCTACTTTGACCAAATCTTGTCAATCAATACTGAAGTTGTAAAGATAGGAAATAAGAGCTTCGAACTGAACCATGAAATTTTAGAAAAAGAAACAGGAACATGCATTGCAAAAGGACAATCAGCCGTCGTTTATTTCAATTTCGAAAAACAAAAGAGCGAGCCAATTCCAGTTGAGATGCGCCACCAGCTAGAAGAATATCTTTCAACTAAAACTCAAACCATTCAATAGATCGGAGTGCATGTAATTGGGGAAGATTGATCTTCTTCTAAAAAAAGAAGAAATTAACGACAACATTATGAACAACAACATCGCTGTCGTTTTCGATATTTTGCTTGCGACATCAACCGCTTCTGCGATGTTTTATTATGGCGCAAAAGAGATTATTCCTGTTCTCGATGGGAAAGAAGCGTTAAAATTAGCGGAAAAACAGGCAGATGATAATTTTATGTTAGTCGGAGAACATCTTGGTATAACAATCGAGGGGTTTTTAGATCCAATTCCGACACGCTTGAAAGATAAGGTGAAAGGAAAAAGAGTCATTTTTTCAACAACAAACGGTACTGTAGCTTTAAAAAACTCTTGGGCTGCAAAAGCCGTTTATGCAGCATCTATCCTTAATGAAGAAATTTTGGCAAACCATCTTATGAATGAGTATGGTGCGGACTCTTACATGCTCGTCTGCTCTGGCTCCTCAGAAAAATTTAATCTGGAAGACTTATATGGAGCAGGATCTTTTATTGAGAATTTAATCCAAGCAGGAGAAACACAAGGCATTGATTGGGAGATGTCTGATTCTGCTTTAGCAGCTCTCCACTTTTATAAAGGAAACAAAGAAAATGGTGAGCAACTTCTAAAGGCATCAAGAGTGGGCAGAAAACTTGTTAATGAAGGCCATGGTGAGGATGTGGAATACATTTTGAAAAAAAATGCCTGCCCGGTTATTTCACGTCTTGAAGGCGAAAGTCTTAGACGAATTGATGCAATAGGTGTTAGCGAGTAAGGCTGCCGTTGGTTAAATATAAAAAAAGCAGTAGTTGACCCTACTTCTACATGTATATTATAATGACAAAAGACATGTTTTCATTCATCCTATTGATGTATGGAAGTTTCGGAGGGAGGGATAGAGAATGGCAGAAACTCGTGTTCGGAAAAACGAATCACTTGATGATGCACTTCGTCGCTTCAAAAGAACAGTATCGAAGGAAGGCACATTGGCTGAGGTAAGAAAGCGAAAACACTATGAGAAACCTAGTGTAAGGCGTAAGAAAAAATCTGAGGCAGCAAGAAAGCGCAAGTTTTAAGAGAGGGTGTGCACTTCAATGAGTCTTGACAAGCTTCTTATGGAACATATGAAGCAGGCGATGAAGAATAAGGAAAAGGATAAGTTATCTGTCATTCGAATGGTGCGCTCTTCATTGCAAAACGAGGCGATAAAGTTAGGCAGAGAATTAACGGAAGAAGATGAATTAACCGTTCTGACACGAGAAGTAAAGCAACGGAAAGACTCCCTCCTTGAATTTGATAAAGCCGGGCGAGAAGATCTCGTTAACAATGTAGAAAGTGAAATTAAGGTGTTGGAAGCCTACTTGCCAACACAGCTTACCGATAAAGAACTTGAACAAATCGTTCAAGAAACCATATCTGAAGTCGGCGCCACGTCGAAAAAAGATTTCGGAAAAGTGATGGGCGCTATCATGCCGAAAGTAAAGGGCAAAGCAGATGGCAGTGTGGTAAATAAACTTGTGCAGCAACACCTATCATAACTTCTAGTTAACACGTCTTGTGATTACAGGGCGTGTTTTTTAATCTAATGAAAGGAGGACGGCATGAAGAAATTTCGAATTTTTATTTATTGCATGTTTATTTTTGGTTCACTTATTTCTCTTGTAGGGCATCACTCCTCGCAGGCTGAAGGAAAAGGTGGAAAGGTCTATTTTATCCCTGTTGAACAGGAAGTGGAACGTGGCCTTGAGGCATTTCTAAGGCGCTCCCTTGAAGATGCCAAAACGCAGGGCGCAAGCCATGTTGTTTTTGAAGTGAATACACCTGGCGGTCTAGTTCAAGCGGCTGGAAATATCGCGAAACTTTTGCGTGAAAGCGATATTCCAACAACAGCATATATTAAGAAGGATGCACTTTCAGCTGGTGCTTATATCTCCCTGAATGCCGGCCAAATTGTTATGGCGCCCGGAAGCCGAATGGGGGCAGCGGCGGTGATTGACCAGGAAGGGAATACAGCGGATGAAAAAGCTGTGTCAGCGTGGCTAGCGGACATGAAATCTTCTGCTGAATTGCATGGCCGTGACCCAATCTATGCATTGGCGATGGCTGATCCAGATATCGATTTGCCTGAGTATGGCGCCGAAAAAGGGAAATTGCTTACACTAACCGCAAACCAAGCGCTTGAAGTAGGCTATGCAGAAGCCATTGTAAAGAACCGTAGTGAATTACTTGAATTTCTCAATTTAAGGGATGCGGAAATCGTTGAAAGTGAAATTACAATTTCTGAAAGAATTGCAAGATTGGTCACCCATCCTGTAATCGTTCCGATTCTATTATCTCTTGGCAGCCTTGGGCTTATTTTAGAATTGTATTCTCCCGGGTTCGGCATCCCAGGGATTATCGGTTTGAGTTCACTTTTTCTTTTCTTTTTTGGCCATGCGATTGCAGGTTTTGCCGGATGGGAATCATTTATTTTATTAGGTGCAGGCATTATCTTAATTTTGATAGAGATTTTCACGCCAGGCTTTGGTATATTTGGTATTAGTGGACTAATAGCGATGCTCATAAGTATTGTGATGTCTACCGGCACGACAGTTGTAAATAGCTTGCTTTATATTTTTATTGCTTTTATTATCACCTTAGCCGCTTCGGCCCTCTACATAAGAGTATACGGATACAAGGGATTTCTAAGAAAAATAGTCCTCACAGATTCTGAAAGAACAGAACTTGGCTACGTATCGAATGAAACGAAGCACGATCTTGTAGGCCACATTGGGCAAACCGTTACACCTTTACGGCCAAGCGGAATAATTGATGTCGGAAGTGAACGGTTGGATGTTGTCTCGGAAGGAGGATATATCCAACAAGGGAAGCAAGTTGAAATTGTAAAGGCGGTAGGCTCACGTATCGTTGTTCGCGAAATAAGGCACGATAAAGAATAAAATGAATAGGGAGGAAAAGCAATGGGTTTGGATCCTGGTACATTAGGTACATTGTTATTAGTTGGGTTAATTATCATTGTCGTAGCTGTATTGTTTACATTTGTTCCAATCGCTTTGTGGATATCGGCATTAGCCGCTGGCGTGCGAATTGGAATTTTTACCCTTGTGGGGATGCGCTTGCGCCGCGTTATCCCGTCAAGAGTCATCAATCCGTTGATTAAAGCAGAAAAAGCGGGGCTCGATTTAAGTGTAAATCAACTGGAAAGCCATTATCTTGCCGGAGGTAATGTCGATCGGGTCGTTAATGCTTTAATTGCAGCTCATCGAGCAAATATTGAATTAAGTTTCCAACGTGCGGCTGCGATTGACTTGGCTGGCCGTGACGTACTGGAAGCTGTGCAAATGAGTGTTAACCCAAAAGTCATTGAAACCCCGTTCATTGCAGGTGTAGCAATGGATGGAATTGAAGTAAAGGCAAAAGCAAGGATTACTGTACGCGCAAATATTGATCGGCTTGTTGGGGGAGCAGGAGAAGACACCGTTATCGCACGTGTAGGGGAAGGGGTTATCTCAACGATTGGTTCGAGTGACAACCACAAACTTGTTTTAGAAAACCCGGATTCCATTTCACATACTGTTTTAGCTAAAGGTCTCGATGCGGGAACTGCATTTGAAATTTTATCAATCGACATCGCAGATATTGATATCGGTAAAAATATCGGGGCTGGCTTACAAACCGATCAAGCGGAAGCAGACAAAAAGATTGCCCAAGCAAAAGCAGAAGAACGCCGTGCCATGGCTGTTGCGCAAGAACAAGAAATGCGCGCACGGGTTGAAGAAATGCATGCTAAAGTTGTTGAAGCAGAAGCAGATGTTCCGTTGGCAATGGCCGAAGCGCTTCGTTCAGGAAAGCTCGGCGTGATGGATTATATGAACTTGAAAAATATTGAAGCTGATACGGATATGCGTGAATCGATTGGCAAAGGAAGCGAAGTAAAAAAAGATGACGATCACACGAAAGGAAAGAGGTAATCCTTTTGTTTATTGAAGAGATCATTAACTTCTTCTTCCAAAACATTTTCTTTGTGCTTGTTATCCTGTTTGGAATCAGTCGTTTTTTCAAACGTGCTGTTTCTTCGACAGAGCAAAAGGAAAGAAAAGCGGGGCCGCCACCGCTGCCTCCTGTTGCAAAGCCTTTCTTTGAAAAGAAGGTTGAAAAAGAAGAGCATAACAAACCGCAAACCGATTTTGCTGAAGAAGTAGAAGAATTGGACGGCGTTAAGACGGAAAGCGATGAATTTGCGATTCCCATACCATCAGTAGATATTGGTGAAACCATTGAATTGCCATCTATGAAAAGGAAATGGGAAAATAAAAATGAAAGGCTTGCTTCCGTGTCGCATAAAGGGACTTTTCATGCGCCAACACATCGCCAAGTGGTGGATGGCATCGTATGGGCGGAAATTCTTGGACCTCCTCGGTCAAGGAAACCTTATGATTACAGGCGACGGCGTTATTAGAGAATACTCGAAAAGTCCAAAGGCTTATAGTAGGCAAGTCAGTTCGACGTTATCACAGGACGCGATGCCTTTAGTCGAACTTCCTTTTTAAAAGAGAATAAATTTCATTGAAAAAAGATCGGGCATCGATTTGCCCGATCTTTTTTTAGTGTGATAGTTGGCACGTTTTTTTCATACATATGAAAGGAGAGGAGGTTATCCAATGGCAAAATGGCGAGATAATTTAAAAAAATGGTTATGGAGAAAGACGGAGTTACCCGCTGATGCCTTTTTGGATTTACCTCGAATCACAATGATTGGACAGCTTCATATCTACATAGAAAATCATAAGGGAGTTCTTCGCTTTTCAAAAAATGAACTTCGTTTATCTTTAAAACATGGCCAGCAACTGCAAGTAAAAGGTGAAGATTTCGTGATTAAAACCATTTTGCCCGAAGAAATTTTGTTGGAGGGAAAGATTGCAAACGTCCAATATATCGATTCGATTTGAGCAGGATCGATTGGGAGGTATTCACCTCCCAGTCTAAATATTCCAAACCGAGGTGTGATTGTTGAAAAATCGCTTATTTCATTCGTTACGAGGATACGTAAAAGCCGAAATCAAAGGGAAGTATACTGAGCTTTTTCTTAACAGGTGCACGGAAAAAAACATCCCGATTTGGTCTGTAAAAAGGGTGGACGATGAAACAATAAGTTGTTTTTTTTATACAAAAGATATTAAAAGCATTCGCAAGCTGATGAGAAGGACAGGTTGTCGAATGTATTTTAAAGGAAGATATGGCTTTCCTTTTTTTCTGAAAAAAGTAGATGCAAGGAAAGGCTTTGTATTAGGGCTACTCTTTTGCCTTTTTATAATTTTTCTCTGTTCCAACATCATTTGGAGTATACAAATCAAAGGCGCAAGCCCGGAAGTAGAACATAAAGTCAGACAAGCACTTCACAATGTTGGGGTAAAAAAAGGAGCCTTTATTTTCTTTTTACCAAGTGAACAAGAAATTCAGCAAACGGTCACCGAACAGTTGGAAAACGTTACTTGGATGGGAGTAAAACGTTTAGGAACCCAATATTCTTTCGATGTGGTCGAAAAAAAAATACCGAAAGAAAAACCGGCCTTAAATCCCCGCAATCTAGTTGCCAAAAAAAAGGCAGTGATTCATAAAGTGTTTGTTGAACAAGGCCAAGCAAAGGTGAAAGAAAAAGACTACGTTCAAAAAGGGCAGATTCTTGTCTCAGGATATATTGGAAAAGATGAAAATACAAAGGTTGTACCTGCGAAAGGAAAAATCTTTGGAGAAGTATGGTATATCTCTGAAGCATCGGTACCTTTGAAGACGATTGTAGTGACAAACACGGGTAAGGCAGAAAGTAAACATATTATCCAGTTGGGCAAACTAAAAATACCTGTTTGGGGATTCAATAAAAAAGGCTTTAAAGAAATGGAAATTATAAATGATGAAAAACCAATTTATTTTTTAAAATGGAAATTGCCGATCGCTTACATCAAGCAAACAATGCTTGAAATTGACAATGTAACGCGATCCTACACGAAGAAAGAAGCTGTAAAAACAGCCATTGAATTAACAAAAAAAGATCTGCTAAGAAAACTTTCCGAAGATGCAGAAATAAAAGGGAACAAAATTTTGCAGCAGAAGTATGAGAATGGTAAAGTTAACGTAATGATTCATTATCAAGTCATTGAAGAAATATCGAAAGAACAACCGATTATTCAAGGAGATTGAGAATATTGACAGATACACATCGAATTCAACTTGAACTAGATCATGCAAAAGAAACGCAAGCACTATTTGGACCGAACGATTCCCACTTGAAAATTATCGAAAATGCCCTCCAAATTTCAATCGTAACAAGAGGAGAAAAAGTCATCGTCAAAGGCAGCCAAGAGACATCGCTTCTTGTAGAACGCATTCTTACTACGCTGCTTCAGCTTATTCAAAATGGCATCAACGTATCGGAAAGAGATGTTGTTTATGCGATCCAGCTTGGCCAGAAAGGGTTAATTGATCAACTGCTGGAATTGTATGATGAGGAAATTACGGCAAGTTATAAGGGAAAGCCGATTCGAGTGAAAACACTGGGCCAGCAACACTATGTAAAGGCAATTTATAAACATGACCTCGTATTTGGCATTGGCCCGGCAGGTACTGGGAAAACGTATTTGGCTGTTGTTATGGCCGTAGCAGCTATGAAACAAAATAAACTAAAGCGCATTATTTTAACGAGGCCTGCTGTGGAAGCTGGCGAAAGCCTCGGTTTTTTACCTGGAGATTTAAAGGAAAAGGTCGATCCATATCTGCGGCCGTTGTATGATGCCCTTCACGACGTATTAGGTGTTGAACATACCGAACGCCTTATTGAGCGTGGGACGATTGAAATCGCTCCACTAGCATACATGAGAGGCCGAACTCTAGATGATGCATTTGTTATATTGGATGAAGCTCAAAATACAACGCCCGAACAAATGAAAATGTTCCTTACGAGACTCGGTTTCGGTTCAAAAATGGTTATAACCGGTGACATTTCCCAAATCGACTTGCCGAAGGGAAAGGAATCTGGCTTGAAAGTGGCCGAAAAAGTGTTAGAGAATGTAGACGGGATTTCTTTCGTCTATTTACAAGGTTCAGATGTGGTCCGCCATCCGCTCGTACAGCGAATTATTGCGGCTTATGAACAGAATAAAGAATAATTTGAGACCTGCAAAGGTCTTTTTTATATTGGAAAAACGATATTGACCTTCCAACACTATATCGAACATGGTAGACTTTGAATATAGTTCAAGGTGGTGAGGTGACAGAGGTGAAACTCTATTTTATACCGTGGCTGAAATCGTATTTCTCAAAAAAAAGTAATCAAATTGTTGTTGGTTTCTTTTACTTTTTGATTGCCCTCATCATGTATGTAAGTTTGCTCCAAAATATTTTGCCGGAGAAGATGGATATTTCTCTTTATAGTGTTGCCGAAAAGGATATTGCATCTCCGGTTACGATTGAAAACAAGCAAGCGACAATTGAAAAACAAAACGAAGCTGTAGAAGAAGTTGAACCCGAATATACAGACAAGCCGGAAATTGCACAAACACAAGTAGAAAAAGCCGAAGACTTTTTCGAGTTGATCGGAAAAATAAATGGAGAGGCAGCTTCCTCTGGTGATGAAGAACAGACAAAGACCCCAACATCAATTGATGACAAATTGAAAGAATTAAAAGAATTGCTGTCGCATTCTGTCAGTGAACTATCGGATGATACATTAAAAACATTTTTGTCTGCAACCTCAACACAGACTGCCATATCAAAAGATCTAATTATTAAAACAGTAAGGGATCTTCAAAATGAAAGGATTACAGTTGATCAATTAACCGACGTAAAAAAAGAAGCGGAAAAAAGGGTGCAAGATGCAAATTTAAATGCCGATGTTCGAAAAGCATCAGCGGAATTAACGAAATCTTTAATTGTCCCAAACTATTTCATTGATACGGAGGCAACAAAGCTTAAACGCCAAAAAGTTGTCGAGTCTGTGAGCCCTGTCATGATACGCCAAGGACAAATTATTGTGAGGGAAGGGCAAGTGATAAATCGCGACGTCCTTCAACAGCTTGAAGTGGTTGGTTTGCTTGATGATCGGTTGAACGTTTATCCTTTTTTTGGCCTTGCGCTTTTCGTCATTCTTCTTACTGTATTTCTTGCTTTTTTTCTACAAGATGCCAAGACACATTATAAACAACGCCATCTTCTGCTTTATGGGACGATATTTTTTCTTACGATCTTTGTTTTTAAGACGGTCAGCCTTTTTGACGAATACTCGAAAGGCATTGCTTATCTTCTTCCTGCAGCAATGGGGACAATGCTTATCAAGCTATTAATGAATGAACGCCTGGCCATTGCGTCTGGACTTGTTTTTGCTATGACAGGAAGTATATTATTTAATACAGAGACAGTTGGTACATTCCATGGAGAATTTGGCCTTTATATTTTGTGCAGTTCATTTGCCGCGATTTTTTACTTAGGCAAACACAATATCCGTTCAAAGATTTTAAAAGCCGGGTTCGTTGTGTCCATTGTGAATATGGCTGTGATTCTAATGATTAGTATGCTTAGAAAAGGCCAAATTGATTGGATGGAGTTAAGCGTGAATTGTGGATATGCCTTTCTTTCCGGCTTTCTGGCGGCTGTACTGACGCTTGGTCTCATGCCTTTTTTTGAAGCGGGATTTCGGATTTTATCAACGACGAAATTAATTGAGCTTTCTAATCCCAATCACCCATTGCTGCGAAAATTGCTTATGGAAGCGCCCGGCACGTATCATCATAGTGTCATGGTGGCTAATTTAGCGGAGGCTGCATGTGAAGCGGTTGGTGCGAACGGCCTTTTGGCAAGAGTCGGTTCGTATTATCATGACGTAGGGAAAACGAAGCGGCCCCATTTTTTTATTGAAAACCAAATGAATATGGAGAACCCACATGATAAAATTGCCCCTCAGTTAAGCAAGACGATTATTGTTGCCCATGCTTACGATGGAGCGGACATGTTAAGGGCTCATAAATTGCCGAAGGAAATTGTCGATATTGCGGAACAGCACCACGGCACAACATTGTTGAAATTTTTTTACCATAAGGCGAACTCGGCAGCCGAAGTGAAGGTTCCCGAATCGGACTTTAGGTATCCCGGGCCAAAAGCACAGACGAAAGAAACAGCAATTATTGGGATATCTGATGGTGTTGAAGCAGCAGTTCGCTCAATTGCGAAACCTACACCGGTAAAGATTGAATCATTAGTTAGAAAAATTATTAATGATCGGCTCGAGGACGGACAGTTTGATGAATGTGATATAACATTAAAGGAACTTGATGTAGTGGCGAAAACAATATGTGAAACGCTTCAAGGGATTTTTCATTCTAGAATTGAATATCCGGAAGATCTAAAGAAGAAGGTGAATGCATAGTGGGTTTGTTCGTCCATTGCTTAGATGAAACGGAAATGGTGCAACCCGAAGAATGTGAACTTGTCGAGAAGCTTCTTCTTACTGCAGCAAAATTAGAACAGGTAACAGGGGCTGCAGAAGTATCGGTCACCTTTGTCGACAATGACAGAATTCAAGCGATTAACAAAGAATACCGCGGTATTGATCAGCCGACTGATGTTTTATCATTTGCTCTTGAAGAGATGGAAGAGGATGAAATCGAAGTTGCAGGGGGAAATCTCCCTAGGCTTCTTGGCGATATCATCATCTCTATTCCAAAAGCAAGGCAGCAGGCAGAGGAATATCACCATTCGTTCCATAGAGAACTTGGATTTTTAGCTGTCCATGGCTTTTTACATTTGCTCGGTTACGATCATATGACAGAAGAAGATGAAAAAGAAATGTTTACAAAACAAGAGGGTATTCTTGATGAATTTGGGCTCACGCGGTAAAAAGGATTACACACTTTTTGATGCATTTCGCAGCGCCTTTTCCGGTATTATTTTTTCTTTTAAAACGGAGAGGAATATGCGTATCCATTTGCTGGCGGCGATCATTGTTATTGTCAGCGGCTTCTTTTTTTCGATTACGAATGTCGAGTGGATGGTTCTTATTTTGGTCATTGCCATTACCATTGCGCTTGAGCTTGTCAATACAGCAATTGAAAACGCAGTCGATTTGATCACAGCCCAGGAGCATCCGGTTGCCAAAGCTGCTAAAGATATTGCCGCTGGGGCGGTCCTTATCTTTTGTATCGCAAGTGTAGGAATTGGGCTAATCATTTTTATTCCTTATATCATTGAACGATTTTTTATGTAAGGAATAAAATAATGGAAAGGAATAGCGAAGATGAAGGAAAAATTAATTGAAGCTGCGAAAAAAGCAAGACATCTTGCCTATGCCCCGTATTCGAATTTTCCCGTTGGGGCAGCGCTCATGGGAGAGAACGGAAAAATTTACATGGGCGGCAACATTGAAAATGCTGCTTTCAGCTTATGCAACTGTGCAGAAAGAACGGTATTGTTTAAAGCTTATTCCGAAGGGGAAAAACGCTATGCTGCACTTGCCGTTGCCGCAAAAACGGATCAGCCGGTTTCGCCATGTGGCGCATGCCGGCAAGTGATGGCCGAACTATGTGAACCTGACATGCCAGTTTTCTTAACGAATGGTAAAGGAGAAGCTTATGAAACAACAGTGTCTAAACTACTTCCATATGCTTTTTCAAGAAAGGATTTGAACAATGGATAATGAAAATTTCAAATCTGGTTTTGTTGCATTAATCGGCCGTCCAAATGTCGGAAAATCAACGCTTCTGAATGCCATTCTTGGCCAAAAAGTTGCCATTATGAGTGATAAGCCCCAAACCACTCGAAATAAAATTCAAGGTGTCTATACAACAAAAGAAGCTCAAGTGATTTTCATTGATACGCCGGGAATACACAAGCCTAAACATCGGCTTGGGGAATTTATGACAAAAGTTGCGGAAAAAACGTTAAAAGAAGTGGATCTCGTGCTTTTCTTAGTGAATGCGGAAGAAGAGTTGGGGAAAGGCGATGAGTACATTATTGAACGCCTAAAGAATATCGACCGCCCGATATTTTTAGTTATCAATAAAATTGACAAGGTCCATCCCGATACATTACTCCCATTCATTGAAAGGTACCGTAATGAAATCGAATATACTGAAGTCATCCCGATCTCTGCTTTAAACGGCAACAATGTTTCGACTCTTTTAAATGAAATCATCAATAAACTGGAAGTTGGGCCGAAATATTATCCGGATGATCAAATTTCAGATCACCCGGAACACTTCATCGTAGCTGAAATGATTCGTGAAAAAGTACTTCACTTAACACGTGAAGAAGTACCCCATTCTGTGGCGGTAACGATTGAACAAATGAAAAAACGGGAAAATAAAGAGATCATTGATATTCACGCAACGATTATCGTCGAAAGAGCTTCTCAAAAAGGGATTATTATCGGCAAAAACGGCCAAATGCTTCGTAATATTGGTACCCGGGCAAGGCGTGATATTGAAATGATTCTCGGCAATAAAGTATTTCTTGATCTTTGGGTAAAAGTTCAAGAAGATTGGAGAAACCGAGGGAGATTGTTAAAGGAGTATGGCTTTGACAGCGATCAATACTGATCAAGGTTTCGGATCTTTTTATTCACTTTTTTCAGAGATAATTTTGTCAAATTTTATATAACATCGTCTGCAAGAAATATGGTCAATCTAAAAAATGAGGGAACAAATGAAAGGCGGGATTTTTCTTGTTAGATTTCACTTGGAAGTTTTTTTGTATGACAGGAAACATCGATACCTATCTGCTTTTTAAAGAAATGGAAGGTTTCAACGAACTTGATAACGAAGTACAAGTTGAGGATGAGACTGAAAATGGTTCCACTTTGCATTGATTCATTGCTTGCATTGAAAAGACGTTTTCACAACAAAACAGCGTGGTGAAAAATGTGTTAAAGAAAGGCGAAGGGATTATCATTCGTACGACCGATTACGGTGAGTCGAATAAAATTCTCACAGTTTATACGAAAGAATTCGGGAAAATAGGCATGATGGCGAGAGGCGCAAAAAAACCGAATAGCCGCCTCTCTTCTGTTTCACAATTGTTTACATATGGCAGTTTTTTATATCATTCATCAAGAGGTCTTGGCACATTATCTCAAGGAGAGGCCATCCACTCATTTCGTGCGATCCGGGAAGATTTATTTAAAACGGCTTATGCAGCATATACCGTGGAATTAATCGATAAATTAACAGAGGAAAATGTTCCGAATCCATCGCTTTTCAAATTGCTCTATCATACGCTTTATTATATTAATGAAAATTATGATATGGAAGTCGTCACATTTATATTTGAAACGAAAATGCTTGCCGTTGCAGGTATTGCACCATATTTGGATGGATGTGTGAATTGCAAAAGAGAAGAAGGGCCCTTTGCTTTTTCGGTTAGAGAAGGCGGGTTTCTATGCCAGCGTTGCTTCTATTTGGACGATAACCGCATTCCACTAACTGAAGCTTCCCAAAAATTATTAAGGCTCTTTTTGCATTTTAATTTAAAAAGGCTTGGAACGATTTCATTAAAAGAAAAAACAAAACAAGAAATTAAGCTTATTCTTGATAAATATTATGAAGCTTATTCGGGTTTGTACATAAAATCAAAACGGTTTTTAGAGCAGCTAGACAAGTTATAAAAACGCCTGTGAAAGATCGTGCCGCAACATGGAGCCAAACGTAGGCGTATATCTATTTGAACCTAAGAAACGTTTTTCTTTTCAAAAATTCTTGGAATGTCGTATCATTAGAGTACGTGTTCAAAAAGGGGAACAACGAGAGGAAGCTGATGTAGAAATTTGCAGCCTATTAGGGAGTTCGGCTAAATGCATCACTTTCTGTGATAACGTCGAACTGACTTACCTCCTGTAAGTCCTGTAAGCCTCCGGATTTTTTGAACATCCTTTTAAAGGTAGAGAATGCGTGTGCATGAAAGCAGGTGACGACCTATCGAACTTTCGAAACGACAAGAACAAATTTTGCAAATCGTGAAAGACAAAGCGCCAATAACCGGCGAAAAAATTGCAGAATTGTTAAATTTAACGAGAGCGACGCTTCGCCCCGATTTGGCAATCTTGACGATGGCTGGCTATCTTGACGCAAGGCCTAGGGTTGGGTATTTTTATACCGGCAAAACCGGCTCCCAGCTTTTAACAGAAAAAATTAAAAAAATTAAAGTCCATGAATTTCAGTCTCTCCCTGTTGTCGTACAAGAATCAGCTTCTGTTTATGATGCGATTACCACAATGTTTCTTGAAGATGTCGGTACATTATTTATTGTAGATGAAAAATCGAAACTAGCTGGAGTTGTATCGAGAAAAGATTTGCTTCGGGCAAGCCTCGGCCAACAAAATTTAAACCAAATCCCGGTTAATATTATTATGACAAGGATGCCGAATGTAGCTGTTTGTTATAAAGATGACCATCTCATAGAGGTTGCCAGGCAATTAATCGAAAGACAAATCGATGCGATGCCAGTCGTTGAAAAAATAGATAATGATGGATTTGAAGTCATTGGGAGAGTGACAAAAACAAATATTACGAAAGCTCTAGTCGATTTAGCGGTCGATGAACTTATCTGATAGAGAGTGGCAATGGAGGAGATTTTGCATGACAGATAATCATAACGGGCGAGTCGTTGTTTACGTCATATCTGATTCAGTGGGTGAAACGGCAGATTTAGTCGTAAAAGCCGCAGCAAGCCAATTTCAATCGACTGACATTGAAGTGAGAAGGGTGCCTTATGTCGAAGATAGAGAAACCGTACGTGAAATCGTCTCTTTGGCAAAAGAGGCTGGCGCAATCATTGCTTTTACACTTGTCTTGCCGGAAATAAAGAAATATTTGTTAGAACTCGCTGAAGAATCTAAAGTTAAGGCAGTGGATATTATCGGGCCAATGATGAATACGCTGGAATCCCTTATTAAAAAGCAACCACTCCAAGAACCCGGTCTCGTCCATAAACTAGATGAAGAATATTTCCGTAAAATTGAAGCCATTGAATTCGCGGTCAAATATGATGACGGACGGGATCCGAGAGGAATATTGCGTGCCGATATTGTTTTAATTGGCGTATCCCGCACATCGAAAACGCCGCTTTCTCAATATTTGGCCCTTAAACGCTTGAAGGTTGCAAATGTTCCAATCGTTCCAGAGGTGCGGCCTCCTGAAGAATTGTTTAAAGTGCCAGTAAACAAATGCATTGGGTTAAAAATCAGTCCTGAAAAATTGAACCACATCCGCAAAGAACGGTTAAAGGCGCTTGGTTTGAATGCTGATGCGAACTATGCAAAGCTCGACCGTATTAAAAAAGAACTGGCATATTTTGATGAAGTTACTGAAAAAATTGGCTGCGGAGTTATCGATGTATCCAATAAGGCGGTTGAAGAGACAGCAAACCTTATTTTAAAACATTATAAACATTAACACGCAAAGATAGATTTACCCCTCATTATTTTTATAAGCATACATAAAATCTTAGCAAGATTTGTGTGTGTGATTTTTTTTTTTTGCATCTTTCTAGATTTTTTTAATACAATGGGTTAAAATTAAACATTGTGATCTAAATTTTTACGAATAAAATAAGAAAGAATTGTTTACAATGGTTCAAAAGTAATAATTACTGTATAAATAAGGAGGATTTTTCTTTTACTCTTAGAATTAATTTATGAGAGAGAAAAAAACAAACTCAATTTATGTCGAAGCATAGGCTTGCCCGGTCGTTTTACGGGATTTTTTATTGGGTAAGAGTGGTGAAAAAGAAACGATTTTGTCGCATTTTGCCACACCAAACAGCTCAACAATTTCGATCGGTTTCTGTTGAATAATCGTTGATTCCACGTTGAGGCGGCAGATATATATATCGCCAATCGTGTAAAAAAGGAGATATTGTCTTGACAATTGATCTAGGCCTGACCGCTCTTATCCTTCCTGAAAACGTTTATGCCGCTTCACCTTTGGGTATTATGTACACGAACAATACGAGTGGCATCTATCCAAAAAAACCATCCGTTTTGGGAAAGAAGAAAAGGATCCCAAAAAATACAATTTGGAAATTTAAGTCGATTTATCAACGATCGAAAAAATTTTGTCAAAAGAAGGACTTTGCTAATATATCTAGAATCATATTACTTAGAATCGTAGCATGTAATGAATAATGAACGGTGATAGAATGGGAAATCGAATTCCTGAAGAAACGATTGAAAAAATTCGCCGCACGGTTGACATTGTTGACATTGTCTCTGAGTACATTCCGCTCAAAAAGCAAGGCAGAAATTATTTCGGTTTATGCCCATTTCACGGTGAAAAAACACCCTCGTTTTCAGTAGCGCCAGACAAACAAATTTTTCATTGTTTTGGGTGTAAAGCAGGAGGAAATGTTTATACTTTTTTGATGGATATTGAAGGCTGGTCATTTTTGGAGGCCGTTCACCATCTGGCGGAAAAGGCAGGAATCGATGTTCCGAAGAACGTTGATAGCCAGGCGCCAGCAGGAGGCAACTCCAAACATTTGGACACCATGAAAAAGATGCATGGCCTGCTTGCTAAACTTTATCACTACTGCCTTACTGAAACAGACTTTGGCAAAGACGCACTTGCTTATTTGGATAAACGAGGCATTGCCAAAAATACGATCGAAACGTTTCAAATTGGATTTTCGCCGGACTCCTGGGAATTTTCAACAAGTTTTCTAGCAAGAAGAGGCTTCTCTTTGGATGATGCTGAAAAAGCCGGGCTTTTATCAAAACGAAATTTTGACGGTAAACTGTTTGACCGCTTTCGAAATCGGATCATGTTTCCAATCCAAAACGCGAAAGGCGAAACCATCGCGTTCGGAGCAAGAATCCTTGGAAAAGGCGAACCGAAATATTTAAATAGCCCGGAAACACCGATTTTTAATAAAAGCAAAACGTTATATGGACTTCATTTGGCGCGCTCAAGTATTCGCTCTAAACGCCAAGCTGTGCTCTTTGAAGGATATATCGATGTCATTTCTGCCTGGAAAGCCGGTGTAACCAATGCGGTTGCGACGCTTGGCACTTCTCTTACAGAGGAGCAGGCGAAACAGATTCGAAGAACAGCTGAAACAGTAGTTGTTTGCTACGATTCAGATGAAGCCGGAGTGTCAGCCGCTCTCCGGGCGTCGGAAGTCCTTGAAAGCGCTGGTTGTTATGTAAAAATCGCTAAAATGCCCGATGGCTATGACCCAGACGATTATATTCAGACATACGGTCCAAAAAAATTTCTTGGTGAAGTCATTGCGCAGGCGTCGACACAAATGTCTTTTAAAATGGAGACGCTTCGCCGTGGGAAAAACCTTTTGGATGAAGGGGAACGTATTCGTTATGTCGAAGAAGTGCTGCAAGAAATTAGCCGTCTTCCAAAGGCGGTTGAACGCGACCACTATTTAAGACAGCTTGCCGATGAATTCTCCCTTTCCCTAGACGCTCTTAAGAAGCAGCAATTTCAATATTATTTGCAGTCGAAAAGAAAAATGGATAAAGACTTTAATATGAGAAATGCTAAGTCAGAGAAAAGTTTAGCGGCAAACCGCCTTTTGCCAGCTTACCAAAATGCTGAACGTTTACTTTTAGCCCATATGATGAAAAGCGATGAAGTTGCATATAAAGTAAGAGAAGCAATTGGCGGTTCATTCAACGTTGAAGCGCACAGTGCGTTGGCAGCCTATATTTACGCTTTTTATGAAAAGGGCTATCTTCCGAATGTCAGTGCTTTATTGGAAACGATTGATGATAAACAAGTACTTCAAACAGCATCAGAGCTGGCAATTATCGAACTCAATGATGAGTTATCCGATGAAGAGCTTCAAGATTATATCCATTCGGTTGAAACTTATCCAAAATGGCTAAGTATAAAAGAAAAAGTGAAAGAGAAGAATGAAGCTGAGCGAAGAAATGATTTTATTGCAGCTGCCCAAATCGCAAAAGAAATTATCGAAATGAAAAAAGCTTTGAAAATGGATAAACATGGGTTGCCATAATAGATTGAGTGTTCAAGTAGTCTGGAAGGAGGGGATCGAATGGCAGAGAATCCAATGCGGCAAGAAGCAGAAGGTGATCTAACCATCGATCAAGTAAAGGAACAAGTCGTTGAACTTGGCAAAAAAACAGGTATTTTAACTTATTCTACTATTTCCGAGAAGCTCGCTTCATTTGAACAAGAACCCGAACAAATGGATGAGTTTTATGACTTTCTGGAAGAACAGGGCATCGAAGTGATAGAAGATACGGATGAGCCTAGTTTGCAGGAGGCTGAGAAAGAAGAAGAATTTGATTTAAATGATTTAAGTGTTCCGCCAGGAGTAAAAATCAACGATCCGGTTCGTATGTATTTAAAAGAAATTGGCCGAGTTGATTTATTATCAGCAGAGGAAGAAATTGAGCTTGCAAAGCGGATTGAACAAGGCGACGAAGAAGCAAAACGCCGCTTAGCTGAAGCGAATTTACGTCTCGTTGTCAGTATTGCAAAACGATACGTTGGCCGTGGCATGCTTTTCTTGGACTTAATTCAGGAAGGAAATATGGGATTAATTAAAGCCGTTGAGAAATTTGATTATCGCAAAGGCTTTAAGTTTAGTACGTATGCGACATGGTGGATTCGCCAAGCGATTACAAGGGCGATTGCGGATCAAGCCAGAACAATTCGCATTCCTGTCCATATGGTCGAAACAATTAATAAGCTCATCCGCGTACAAAGGCAGCTTTTGCAAGATTTAGGAAGAGAACCTACTCCAGAAGAAATTGGAAAAGAGATGGACTTATCTACCGAAAAAGTGCGTGAAATTCTTAAAATTGCCCAAGAACCAGTTTCTTTAGAAACGCCGATCGGCGAGGAAGACGATTCTCATCTCGGTGACTTCATTGAAGATCAAGAAGCTTTAGCCCCTTCAGATGCGGCGGCATATGAGCTTCTGAAGGAACAGCTTGAAGACGTACTTGACACATTGACAGACCGTGAAGAAAATGTCTTGCGCCTGCGTTTTGGTTTAGACGATGGCAGAACACGGACGCTCGAAGAGGTCGGAAAAGTCTTCGGAGTCACCCGGGAACGAATCCGTCAAATCGAGGCGAAAGCGTTAAGAAAATTACGCCATCCGAGCCGAAGCAAACGTCTAAAAGATTTTCTCGATTAACCAATTTAGTTTACTTCCTAATAGTGCGTGTTCAAAAAGGAGGACGGCTTTTTGAACAATCTCTAACAGGGAGTAAACTATTCTTTTTTATTATTCTACTCACTTTCTTTTTCTTTTGCAAATCGATTGAAAAACAATAACAGCGAAACGAAGTTCTTGAATAATTCATGACATTACCTGAAAAAACATATGAAAGGCTTTTCTTCTTGTCTATAATCAAGTAAAATATATAAGTGGTTTCTATCTATACATATTTTTAAAAAAACGCAGCAAACTTAATCGCATAAGGAGGAAAATCACAATGATGCGCAATCCGATTATTCCGTATCTTATCACCGGTATTGTTGGAATCTTACTTGTTATTATCCTTTCTTCTTTCGGTATTCACCAAATGAACGAGGAAGCCGGTGGTGAAAAGGAAGAATTGGCTAGTCCTGAAGAAATTTTTCAGCAGAATTGTTCTTCTTGCCATGGTGGCGAATTGGAAGGCGGTATGGGGCCGGCACTTAATAAGGTTGGTGCTAAGTATGATGCTGAACAAATTGCCGACATTATCCAAAACGGTAAAGGGTCGGGCATGCCTGCCGGGCTAGTTACTGGAGAAGCACAGCAACTGCTTGCTGAATGGCTCGCAGAACATAAATAAATATTGAAAAATGTAAGCTTTCCGATCAATTATTGGAAAGCTTATTTTTTACGGTGTGTAACTATTTTGAATAGAAAATTAGGTGATCGCAGTGAACGAAAAAAAATTATCGCAGCGGCTGGAATGTGTGGCAAGTTTTTTGCTTCCGGGAAAAAGATTAGCCGATATTGGCAGTGATCACGCATATCTTCCATGCTATGCTTATTTAAAAGGCGTTGTGCCCTTTGCAATCGCTGGTGAAGTAAACGAAGGCCCTTTTCTTTCAGCAAAAGAGCTCGTGAATAAGCTCGGACTGTCAGATTATATATCTGTTCGGCTCGGCAATGGCCTTAGCGTTGTAGAGAATGGAGAAGTTCAGCAAATTACAATTGCCGGTATGGGGGGCGGTTTGATTCGCTCAATCCTTGAAAAAGGGAAAACGAAGCTGAATCATGCTGAGCGGCTAATCTTACAGCCGAATGTCGCTGCAGACAACGTAAGAAGATGGCTCTATAACAATCATTGGAAGTTGATTCATGAAGAAATTTTAGAAGAAGACAAAAAAATTTACGAAGTGCTTGTTGCTGAGCCGGGGAAATGGAAAGTAGATCGTGAAAATATAGAAAAAACAATGATGTTCGGTCCTTATTTATTAAAAGATAAAAACGAGGCATTCCAAAAAAAATGGCAGATTGAATTAGAAAAAAGCGAGTTCATTTTAGCGAATCTAAACAACGCCGCTAGATCGGATGAATTAGCCCGCAAAAAGAACGAAGTGTTCAAACAAATTAAGCTTATCAAGGAGGTTCTATCATGAAATTTGTAAATGGACAGCATTTAATTCAGCTTTTCGAACAATTTAGCCCGAAAACTTATGCTTTAGAAGGGGACAAAATCGGCTTGCAAGTTGGAACATTGAATAAACCGGTAAAAAAAGTAATGATTGCACTTGATGTACTTGAAGAAGTGGTAGATGAAGCGATCGCAGAACAAGTCGATTTTATCATCGCACATCATCCGCTCATTTACCGTCCTTTGAAAAAAATTGATATGGGAACAACGTATGGGAGAATCGTTGAAAAATTAGTAAAGAACGACATTACTGTATATGCTGCCCATACGAATCTTGATGTAGCCAAAGGCGGCGTGAACGATCTTCTTGCAGAAGCACTTCAATTGGAGAATTGCGAAGTGCTTGTTCCGACTGTGGAAATTCCTTTTAAAAAATTAGCTGTTTTTGTACCAGAATCTGACACAGAGAAGGCAAGGCAGGCAATTGGCGATGCAGGAGCGGGTGCGATAGGCAATTACAGCCATTGCAGCTTTATGAGCAAGGGAACGGGCTCATTTCGGCCGGGTGATGAGAGCAACCCTCATATAGGCGAGCATGGAAAACAAGAATTTGTCGGTGAAGTGAAAATTGAAAGCATCTTCCCTGAAAATATAGAGAAAAAGGTCGTCCAAGCGATGCTAAAGGCACACCCCTATGAAGAGGTTGCCTATGATTTGTACACTCTTTCGAATACTGGAGAACAATTGGGACTGGGAAGAATAGGAACACTGCCAGAGGAAATGACATTACGGGAATTTGCCGATCATGTCAAAAAGTCATTTTCAGTGAAAGGTGTAAGGGCAATCGGCAAGTTAGATGCGAAAGTAAAAAAAGTGGCAGTTCTTGGCGGCGATGGGAACAAATATGTTTCGCAAGCAAAAATGAAAGGGGCCGACGTCTATGTAACGGGTGATCTTTATTACCATGTTGCTCATGATGCAATAATGGAAGATTTAAATATCATTGATCCCGGCCACAATGTTGAAAAAGTAATGAAAGAAGGAATCAAGCTTCGTTTGTCCCAAGTATTAGAGGACAACAAATACTCAACAGAAGTTATTGCATCAAAAATAAACACCGATCCATTTATTTTTCTTTAACTTTGGCTTGTATCACATCCAAAATGAATGATGATGGGGGTGTTCTTATTTATGAAGATAATTTGCCGAAAGTGTAATGTAGAAATTTCAAAACAAGTTAAGGAATTGGATGACTTATCATTACTTAACGAAAATGATGGTAAAGACTATATCCCGGAAGGATTTTTTATAGTTGATAAAGATGAAGAAAATATTGGAACAAAAGGGAACATTATTATAAATCTAAAGGATTTAATTAATTCAAACTACCACCCAGATGAAAGTAGACTAAATGGTTGTTGTGGTAATGACGGATTAGATGGTTTAAACAGGGTTTGCGTCAATAATCACGAAATTGGAACAGAGAATTCTGACTGCTGGATGCCACATTTTATTGCATTAGAACCGCATTTAGTTAAATTGGTTAATAACTAAAGCATATGTTTATTGCACTAAAAAGGGCGTTAGTTGAATAAGAATGGAGGAAACCCTATTTATTAGGGTTTCTTTAAATTTTTATGCAATTATCAACATTAAAATTTAACAGAGCCTTAATTTAAAAAAAGCTGCACTACATCACTTATATATAGTGGTGTACTTTTTTGTTTATTAGCCTTCAATGAAGCAATAGTAAATCTATTTTTACTATTCTTTAAATTGTGTATAATGTAATTGAGCGAACGTTCACTCGTGATTGTTTAGTCATTGAATTTACGAGGAGGATTTAGATTATGAGAAAATCCAGCATTATTTTCTTTGAAAGAAAATTCCCAAGTGCAAACATGATCCTTATTAAGGATCAGCTCTCGATCCTTATTGATACTGGTTTCGGGAGTGATGTGAAAGATACGGAACAATTAATTAAAGAAGTAGGCGTTTCACCAGAAGAATTACACCTTATTGTGAACACGCACTATCATAGTGACCATGTAGGAGGCAATTTTCATCTTCAGAAAAATTATGGTGTTGCGATTGCTGCATATAAATGGGAAGCCAATTTAATTAATTCTTGTGACCCTGAAGCCTGTAGTGCAGAATGGTTAGATCAGCCAGTAGAACCTTATCGAATCGATACAAAACTCTCAGATAACGATGAGATTCATACAGGAAGTAGAACGTTGAAAGTCTTGCACACACCGGGACATACGTTGGGGCATATTTCTTTATATGAACCTGAAGAAGAGATATTAATTTGTGGGGATCTCTTTCACAAAAATGATATCGGATGGTTAAATATCTTTCGGGAGGGTGTTGCATCAATCCAACGATCGTTGGAAAGTTTGGATCGGTTGTCCAGGCTCCGGATCGGACATGCATATTCAGGACATGGGCCCCAAATAGACAATCCGGTCGCTTCCATTGATGCAGCAAGAAAACGATTTGAAAAGTGGCTCAAGGCACCAGAAAAGATTTCATGGCACGCCTGCAAAAGGATTTTTTCATTCACATTAATCATTAAAAACGGATTAGCAAAAGAAGAAATCGATAACTACCTTCTAAAGTGTGGTTGGTTCCAAGATTTTGCACGCTACGCTTTCCAGCTTCATCCAGAAGAATTTATACAAATCCTACTTGATGAAATGATTCGTTCGGGAGCGGCAATTTGGCACAATAAATATTTAATCGCCACGGCCCCATACCAAGCACCACAAAAGAAATGGATGGATAAGAACATCAAACCAAGAGGTTGGAAGCCTCAAGATTTTCTCACATAATTAAAAAGGTGGGATGGGGGCTTTCTATAATTCCGCAATAATCGACTATATGCTATTTAATTTATAAAGGGGAGAATACAATTGTCTTTAAAAGTAGGCGATATCATTTCATTTGAACGGACATTCACAAAAGAAGATGTTGAAGTATTTACAAAAATATCTTGGGATAAGGGAAGTCACCATATGAATCCTGATGAACAGGGGAGACTTGTCGTTCAAGGGTTGTTGACTGCTACATTACCTACAAAAATTGGTGGAGATAACAATGTGCTGGCTCGTACGATGAATTTTGAGTTTTTGAGACCAGTCTTTACTGGAGATACAATAGGATGTGAAGCAACAATTGAGAAGTTTGAAAAGCAAGATAATAACCGAATATCTATTTCGGCATCTTTCCTATGCACAAATCAGAATGAGAAGCGAGTATTGAGAGGAAACTTCGCGGGAGTAATATTATTATAATGCCATAGGGTAAAAACTAAATGAGATCCTACGCAGTACAAAAAGGATAGATGAAAGCAGGTATTTCTCCCTTACATCTATCCTTTTTGAAGTGCAGTTTAAATTTAAGTAGTCTTTTGGACTTTTACTTTCGGTAGAATTTTCGAAAGTGGAACTTTTTTCTC
Organism: Pueribacillus theae; assembly: GCF_003097615.1. Taxonomy (NCBI): domain Bacteria; kingdom Bacillati; phylum Bacillota; class Bacilli; order Caryophanales; family Bacillaceae; genus Pueribacillus; species Pueribacillus theae. Next base: position 7,975 of record NZ_QCZG01000008.1, on the reverse strand, counting down.
TGTTGGCCACGTTGAAGGATCATTTGGATCGTATTTTTCGAGATAAGCGATCACTTCCTTCGTAATTGGAGTGGGTGTACTTGCGCCAGATGTAACGGCGACTTTTTTGACGCCATCAAGCCATTCCTGCTTAATTTCAGTTACGTCACCGATTCTGTAAGCTCTTGTACCTGCTATTTCTTCAGATACTTGGGCAAGGCGGTTCGAGTTGTTGCTTTTTGGATCGCCTACTACAAGAAGTAAATCTGCTTCACTGGCTTGTTTTGCCACAGCTTCCTGGCGGACTTGCGTTGCCATGCATATTTCCTTATGGACTTCCGCGTGAGGGAATTTCTCTTTAATCTTGTCCATTACATGAAGGACATCCCATTGGCTCATTGTTGTTTGGTTTGTAATAATCAATTTATCATTCGTTAAGTTAAAATTATCTACATCTCCTTCGTTTTCAATGAGATGGACGGCGTGGGGCGCAACACCAATCGCTCCCTCCGGTTCGGGATGGCCCTTCTTTCCAATATAGATGACGTCATAGCCTTGTTCCGTTTTTTCTTTAATCAAGTTATGTGTATTTGTTACATCAGGGCAAGTGGCATCCAAACAGGTAAGCCCTTTTTCTTTTGCTAGTTTTTTTACTTCAGGAGATACCCCATGGGCAGTAAAAATAACAGTGCCTTTATCCACTTTTTTTAATATATCCAGCCGATTTTCTCCATCAAGCGAAATAATCCCTTCCTCAGAGAAAGCGTCAGTTACGTGTTTATTGTGAACAATCATACCTAGTATATAAATCGGTCTTGGCAGCGATTTATCCATAGCCGCGTTTTTGGCAATGACCATTGCATCAACAACCCCATAGCAATAGCCGCGCGGTGAAATTTTAATGACATCCATCCGATCACTCCCCTAGATCCCTTTTTTGAAAAATAAATATAAATTGGCCGTCCGCCAATTCAATCAAATCCTACTTCTCATCTTTATATTATACGGGAGTAACCATTGGAAGACAATGAAAGGAGTACCTAACTGGAGATTCTGAAAATGGGTCTTCTTGATTTCAAATATAAAGTTTTGGCACTGATTCCCCAGTTTTTTCAGTTTTTTGTGTTTTTTTCTTAGGTTCTTCTTTTTCTTTTCCATTTGCTGATTTAGAAGTTCTTTTTTTTGGGCGTTTCGGTTTTTTTTCTTTTTCCTCTTCCTCTTCTAATTCTTCATCATCTTCATCTTCATCGGAAGAATCTTTAAATAATGAGAGCAGTGCCGGAGCGCTTTTAATTAGTGGACCATATTGTTGAATCATCGGCGTGACTTGCTCAGCCATGTTCAGCGCTTTTTGAATATTGCCAAGTAAAGATTCTATGTTGATTGAACCAAGCCCGGAGGCAGCGGATCCCGCTGCACCTGCGCCCGTACCTGCAGCTGAACCCCCTCCTAACAATTTGCCTAAAAACCCCGTGGCTCCTTGTTGGGTTGCGGGAATCGCATTAGAAACCGGGACTTGAGGCATTTGGCCATACATAAATGGGTTAGGCCCTTGCATTGGACCAGGGAAAAATCCGTTCAAAACAAACCCTCCATTCCGTACCAAGTGAGTAATCCTAATTATTAATATGCTTGTTATAAAAGTGGGGTGTTGGATCTAAGTAAAATGGGCATTTACACTTTGAACACGCATCATTATTTGTGTACCGTTTGGATCATCTACTTTTATTGTGTAAAATATAGAAAGTCAAAAAAGAACGGGGGCATTGCATTGAACAATACAAAATTTAGGAAATTCCATTTTAAAGCGTTTATATTAGAAGCGCTTGGTAAGCAGCACTTTCATGAACCGACTGAAATTCAAGAACGATTAATCCCTTCTATATTGAACGGGTCCAGCGCGATCGGACAGTCCCAGACAGGTACAGGTAAAACGCTTGCTTATTTGCTTCCGATTATTGAACGGATTGACCCTGTAATGAATGAATGCCAAGCGATCATAACAGCACCTACCAGAGAATTGGCAGATCAAATTTATAAAGAATTCCTGAAATTTTTGCCTGAAAAAGAAAACGGTTATCGGGTAAAAAAAATTGTCGGCGGTACAGATCGCAGGCGGATGATTGAAAAATTAAAAAACGTTCCACACGTTGTGATTGGAACACCCGGCAGAATATCCGATTTAGTAAAAAACAATGCGCTTGATATATACACTGCTTATATGTTGGTTGTTGACGAAGCCGATCAAATGCTTGACATGGGCTTTCTTGAAGAGGTTGATTACATTGCGGCACGCATGGCTGAAAAGCTGCAAATGCTCGTTTTTTCTGCAACAATTCCTGAAAAAATGCAGCCTTTTTTGAAAAAGTACATGCAAAATCCAAAATTTGTCCAAATTGAACCAAAACAAGCTGCGGCAAAAGAAATTGAGCACTTATTACTTCCATCCAGACATCGAGATGTAAGCAAGCTTGTCGTTGAAATCTCCAAGGCAATTCATCCGTTTTTAGCCTTAATTTTTGCAAATACGAAAACAAAAGCGGACGAAATTAGTTCTGCCATGCTGGAAAATGGATGTAAAGTTGAAACATTGCATGGGGGTCTGGCGCCAAGGGAACGGAAGCAGGCTATGAAAAGGATTGAGCGACTCGAATGCCAGTATGTTGTGGCAACAGACCTTGCGTCACGAGGAATTGACATAAAGGGAGTGAGCCATGTCATTAATGCCGAGATGCCGGAGGACATCGATTTTTATATTCACCGGGTGGGCAGAACCGGAAGAGCGGGAGCTAGCGGAACAGCAATCACAATCTACCAACAAGAAGATGAAAGCAAGCTCCGGGCATTGGAAAAAAGAGGCATTCGATTTTGCCATGTCGATCTAAAAAATGGAGAATGGATTGAAATGAATAAAAGAAAGGAACACAAAGCTACAATACATGAACCGAAAATTACCCTTCCAAAGCCGAAAAAAATAAAGCCGGGCTATAAGAAAAAATTAAAAAAAAGCCAGGAAAGGCAACACAAGAAGCGGCGCTAAAGCAAGATGCTAGGATCGAATATAATATGATGCGTGATTCCTGTTTCACAACTTTCTATAGTGTATAATTGGGGAGGAGAGGAGAAGATAGATGATGTTAAAACTAGGTTCACACGTATCAATGAGCGGAAAAAAAATGCTGCTTGCTTCAAGTGAAGAAGCCATTTCTTATGGATCAAATACATTCATGATTTATACAGGCGCCCCACAAAATACGAGAAGAAAACCAATCGATGAATTGAATATAGAAGCTGGAAAAGCGCATATGTCTGATCATGGGATTGAAGAAATTGTTGTTCACGCACCATATATTATTAATATCGCGAATACAACGAAGCCAGCGACGTTCCGGTTAGGGGTTGACTTTCTGCGATCAGAAATCGAACGAACTGAAGCAATTGGTGCAAAGCAAATCGTCCTTCATCCAGGGGCGCATGTCGGCGCAGGGCCTGAAGAAGGAATCAAAAAAATCATTGAAGGCTTAAATGAAGTCTTGACAAATAATCAAGATGTCAATATTGCGTTAGAGACAATGGCTGGCAAAGGCTCAGAATGTGGACGAACATTTGATGAGCTGGCGAGAATTATTGATGGGGTCACCCATAATGAACATTTGACAATTTGTTTCGATACTTGCCATACTCATGACGCGGGCTATAATATTGCCGAAGATTTTGACGGTGTCCTAAATGAATTCGACAAAATTATCGGGATGGACCGTTTGAAAGTACTGCATATAAATGATAGTAAAAATCCGATGGGATCCCAAAAAGACCGCCATGAAAACATTGGTTTTGGCTATATTGGATTTGATGCTTTACAATACATCGTCCATCATCCACAGCTTACGTCTATTCCAAAAATTTTAGAGACGCCATATGTAGGAACAGATAAAAAGAATAAGAAACCTCCATATAAGCTGGAGATTGAAATGTTGCGTTCCAAAAATTTTAATGAAAAAATGAAGGAAATGCTTTTAGACTTGTAGAAGATAGCTATAACAAATAAAACCGATACTCAAAGTGGGGTATCGGTTTAAGTAAGATTATTCATAAAGCGGGCCAATAATTTCTGAACTTGTTTCATTGCATTCGGATTTACTTCTCTTTTTATTTTTAATAAGATTTTATTGATTTGTTTTTGGTTTGCAATATTTACCCTTTCTTTTCTTAAAATTGAAATGACTTTTTGCGCCTCGCCTTTTGATATGTGGATACCGTAATCAGAAGATAATTGAACAAGCTCACCAGCAGTTATGTTATTGATTTTATGATTAATCATTTGTTGTAAAAAAGCCTGATTCACTTATTTCACCTCACTCTACTTTACTTTATGAAAAAAAACAAAAATCAGTGAAACGGATTGATACATATTTTCAAAAATGGAAGTTGCTGTATAATAAAATTAATATGATATCTGTTATCCTCCTATCGAAAATAGATGGCAATGTTTTTTAAAAGGGGAGATTATTGCGTGCACTCATATTTAGATGAACTTATATCAACAGGTGATGAGGACTTCTTTTCAGATTTGCTTATCGCGTGTATGATAATAGAAGACGGAATCATTGTGAAATGCAATGAGTTTGCATTGTCTTCCTTTGCGTTAGACGATAAAAAAGATTTAGAAAGAAAAAGCTTTTCTCTTTTTTTAAACAGCCGGCCAGTGGCCAAAGTAATTGAACAATTAATGAGTGAAATCTCTGGCAAACGAAACATGGCGTCGACCATTTACAAAAAAAACAGCGGCACTTATTTTTTGCGGGTAAAACGAATGAAAGGAAACCGTATTTTCGTTACGATTCAGGATCGGACTTTTGAGGAGCAATACGATCAATTGCTTCTGAACAAAATGCAGCTTGAATCTGTTTCACATCTTGCTGCAGGCGTGGCCCATGAATTAAGAAATCCACTTTCGGTTATCCAAGGATTTATACAATTATCGAATGTGACAGGGAATTTCAAAAAGTATTACCAAACCATCCTTTCTGAAATAAAGCGAATGAATCATATTATTGAGGACTTTTTATCTGTAGCAAGGAAAAAAGTGGATAAACGCCATATGACTCCTCATGAATTGCTTAATTCAATCACGGCTTTGATTCATTCAGAGTGCTTGCTGCACAACATTAATTTCGACTACAAGTTATGCAGCACTGAAGGGTATTTGTATGTAAATGAGAGCATGATTAAACAAGTGATGCTTAATTTGCTTAGAAACTCGATTGAAGCATGCAGTGAAATACCAAAAAAATGCGTTTTTCGTTTGCACGCGGGCGATGTTAATGGCAAATTTTTTATTGTAATAGAAGATAATGGGCCTGGAATGAGTGAACAAGTCATGGCAGAATTGGGCAATCCTTTCTATACGACGAAAGACACAGGTACAGGGATAGGTATTCCTATGTGTAAAAAAATAATCAAAGAACATGATGGAATATTTAAAATTGATAGCGCACAAAACAAAGGAACTAAAATAACCATTCAATTGCCGCTAGTAAAAAAATTGGAAAACCAATATTCATGAATGTTTTAAAATCTAAGAAACCGAAATAAAATATTCTTATTTCGGCTTCTTTTCATTTTTCATGCTCGTTAAAATGTCACCTGTCCAGCCTTTTTTATAGAGCCACCAATAAATGGCTGCTGACATCATGATGATAACGACCCAGGCAAATAAATAGCCGTATTTCCATTTGAATTCAGGTATATATTCAAAATTCATTCCCCAAATAGCGCCAAGAGCCGAAATAGGTGTGAATAAAACGGTAAAAACGGTGAGTGCTTTTATAATTTCATTGCCTCGGTACGAGTATAGGTTCATGTTCATACGGAGCAGTGTTTCAATTTGACCTTCATAATGGGAGAGCAAATTCATCGTGCGTTTTAACCTTAGTTTGGTTCTTTTAAATGTTTCGGTGTTTAAATCTTCAAGGAAAGCTTCTTCAACTGCAGTTAAAATCTCTTCAATCGGGATCACTAACTGTTTTAGAAAGAGCATCTCAGATCGATGCTCGAAGATTTTTTCAAGGGATTTGCCGTTGTTTTTAAAATGGATCGCTTTTTCAAGATCAATCAAATGCTCTTCAAAATCGTCAATGCCTTGCAGGAAGGTATGTAAAAGTTCTCCAATAAGAATCAAAAAACCTTCAGAACCATCTCTGCAACGATCCAACCGATTCAACAATTTATTTTTATTCACATTTTCCAGAAAATCCAAGTCAAGATTTATAGTAAGGAGCTTATCTTTTGAAACCTTATAATGAAAAAGTTTATTTACCTCCGGATTATCTGGATCTTGCGAATAATTTAGAGATCCGATAACAAAAGGAACGCCGTATTCATTTGTGTCAACATATAAAAAATTTGTTTCAGTATTTAACTGGTTTTTGATCCAAACCTCAGTTTTGCCGAAATCCTCCTTTAACTCCTGAAGGGAATCCTCATTAATTAAATGAAAATCAAACCATTTCCACCCTTCTTTAAATTGAAAAACATCATTTTTCTCTTGATCCATATCCTTCACCACCTTCTCATCAATATCAATTAAAATTCCCTTAATCTTTGTGCAAAAAACCTGTTTTAGTTTAACGAATCATATATTGGGGAAACGTAGAAAAAGAATGATTGAAAGGTTGGCTAGGTAAATGGAAATCGTTTTTATTCTCATTTATATGGCGATCATCGGTTTCATCATTGAAATTGCAACATTTCTTCTTCAATTGACTGGGATTGACAAAAAAGTTTCCCGCTATCAATCGATTTCCATGCTTACAAACACAGGCTTTACAACCGATGAAGCAAAGTTAATAGCGGATCATCCTGTCCGTCGGAAAATCAGCGCTTTTCTTATCCTGTTCGGCGCTTTTTCATTAGCTGTTCTTATCTCTGTATTAAGCAATTATCTTTCCGATGATCTTCGTTTGCCAAGAATGTTTATCATCTTACTTGTGGTAGCTCTCGTATTTTTATTGCTCAAAACAAAAATGATCACTACAATTCTTCAGAAAAAGTTAAAAGGAAATTTGGAAGAGCATTTTGAAATGGACGAACTGCCGATTAAAGATGTGTTGTATTTAAAAGATAATGATTTTTTGACAAAAATCAGCATTTCTAAAGACTCATCATTAATTGGTAAAAGGAGCGTGGAAGTTATAAAAGATGATGAAGATATTTTTCTCTTATGTATAGAGAGAGGAGAAGAGGTCATTCGAAAATACCTTTATGAAGAGACGATAAAGGAAGGCGATGTTTTGTTTGTTTATGGAAATCGCCATGATATAAAGAGGAGATTTGCTGACGAAATAAAAGGCGGAAACCAACAAACGGCTGGTTAAATTCTAATTTGAAATGATTGGCATCTATAAAGAATGGTGGATAAGCCCCATACTAAAAATGCTCCTAAATTCAAGAAAGTGGGGGATGAAGATGAAAGAGGAAGAATTTCAAAGCGAAAAACCAAAAAACGAAGAGAATCCTGAGCAACGTCATCGCTTTTTAGAAGAAACTGCTGCTGAAGTTGTACCGATCCAAGATGGAAGGCAACATGAATATGATCGACAACGCCATCTAGAAGAGGATAAAGAGGAAAATACAAAGGTCGATGCAAAAAGCAGTATCGGGATTTTCGCACTCGTTTTGTCGATTCTTTCACTTCTGTTTATGCCAATCATATTAGGAGCTGCAGGCATTATCGTTGGCTTTTTGGCAAAAAGGCGTGATGCCAACACAATGGGAAACTGGGCAATTGTCATAGGTGCCGTTTCAATCATTGTCAGCCTCTTTTTCTCACCCTTTATCTAATAAGAAAAAACGCCTTGTGTTTTTCTGGGAAGTGAAAGGTGAGGTTAGATTAGAATAAATTGGTGAACTGCCAATTTATACTTCAAAAGAGGCTGGGACATAACTAGCCAAAAGTAGTAAATAAAAAGGTTCCAAGCAAATCAAAAGTTTGCTT